>JAJFME010000046.1 GCA_021772375.1 Chlamydiota bacterium
CCCCCTCATACTCCCCCTTGATTTTAAAGAATATTTTTGATAAGATTAACAGGACAGAATCACTAACAATGTCTCCCCTTAGAAAAAAAGGGGACATTTCTAATTGTCCCGAATAGGGGACATCTCTATTTGTGGCTAACAGTATGGATTTTATCTTCCTATAAGTGATTGGCTTTCTGAGAGCTGTCTTCGGATAGTCTTTGAATAATTACTTAGCGTAGCTTGCCGGCCCAGCCGAGCTTGGTGCGCAGGGTAGAGAAGTAGTCGTGGCGGGCGAGGTTAACAAGACGGAAGATCTTGTCACTTCTATTGATTTTTAGGACGTCGCCTGTGTGGAGCTCGTTATGAGTGATTCCATCAGCGCTTACCTCTAAAGGCTTATTTGGGCTGAGGTATTGCACTTCGATCTCATCGTCAGCATTGAGGACGATGGGACGGTTGGAGATGGTGTGTGGGCTGATAGGGGTAAGGACGATCGCATCGGTTAGATTGGGAGTAAGAATGGGGCCCCCGGCAGCAAGAGAGTAGGCAGTGGATCCATTGGGAGTGGATACGATGATCCCGTCTGCAACAAATGTATTAAGGTGAACACTTCCGACGTGGATGGCCATCTCAACGAGGCTGGGATTTTTTCCTCGGTGGATGACGAAGTCGTTGACTGCAAAGCTCTCTTCTTTGTTAGGAAGTTCTCCGTGGAGGGTAATGCGTTCATCGATGGTGTAGTGTCCTTGGATCAAGTCTTGGAGGCTGGGATAGATCTCGGAGACGGGGACATCGGCCATGAAGCCAAGGTGGCCTAAGTTGATTCCGATGATGGCAGGATTGAGATGAGCGTACTTGTGGACAAGTCCTAAGATGGTGCCGTCACCACCCATGGATAAGAAAAACTCTATTTCTGTTTCATTGATCTTTGAGAGAGAAGTAGCCCCAATACTCTCTGCTATGTCGTCTTCGGCAACGACGGTAGCACCTCGGGAGACCAAGTATTCGCGGATGCCAATAGCCAGGTGTTTCGATTCTTTTTTCTGTGTATGGGGAAAAATTGCAATCATCATAGGGCAGGCACTTTTTCCTGAGCATAGTCCTTTAGAATTTGCTGAGCAATAGATTCAGGGTCGAGACCGATGGATGCTAGTATTTTATTGTGGCTGCCTTGGTGAATGAAGGTGTCTGGAATCCCAAAGTTGCGAATTTGGACATTGGAAAATCCATTACGGATGGCAAAGGTATTGATGAGGATGCCCATCCCTGCATTTACAGAGTGTTCTTCGATGGTGGCTACATATTTGTGGCTAAGGAACACATCAGTGAGGAGTTCGCTATCAAGGGGTTTTACAAAAATAGGATCGACGATAGTAACAGAGATATTTTCTTTGGCAAGAAGATCGCGCACAGAAAAAGCTACCTGGTTCATATGACCTAGGGAAATAAGTGCTATGTCCGTTCCTTTTGTAAGGACCTCTCCTTTTCCTAAGTGTCGCTTTTTTATGGGAAGGTCAGGCTCTTCTGTTGCCATATTGGGATAGCGGATGGTTGTCGGTTTTTTCCAGCTAAAAGAGCTTTCTAAAAGCTCTTTTAACACATGTCCATCACGGGGTTGACAGATGACCATGTTGGGCATGGCATTGAGGAAAGATATGTCGTAGATGCCGTGGTGAGTAGCACCATCACCTGTGGCGATGCCGGAGCGGTCGAGAGCAAAGACAACGGGGATTTGTTGAAGACAAACATCTTGGAAGAGGTTATCAAAAGCGCGCTGCAGGAAGGTAGCGTAGATGGAACAGACGACTTTTTTATTGGCATCAGAGCCGATACCGCCGCTGTAGGTGACAGAATGACCTTCTGCTATCCCAACATCGATGCACCTTTCTGGACATTTATCCATTAACTCTGTGATGCAAGAGCCAAGGGGCATCGCAGGGGTGACAGTGACGATGGAAGGATCCTTTTCTGCCATTTTGAGAAGATGACGTCCAAACACTTGGGGAAATTTTGGCTTAGAAGGAGTTCCAGATTTTTTGCCAGTGACTTTGTCGAAGGGGGAGCAACCATGCCAGGGGATCGGGTTTTCTTCGGCAATTTCGAGCCCTTTACCCTTGACGGTAAGAACGTGGAGGAGAGTGGGGTGATCACTTTCCTTCACTTGTTCGAGGGTGTCAAGAAGCTCTTCGATGTTGTGCCCGTCTATTGGGCCGACGTAATTTAAACCATGCTGTTTGAAGAAGGAGGAGCAGGTTTCTTTCTTACCTTCTAAAATATGGGTGATCGCGCCTACGTTGTCTGAAATTGACATTGTGTTGTCGTTCAGAATGATTGTGAACCGCTTTAGGTCCTGGGGAATATTATTAAGTGCTTCTAGTGCTAGACCGCAAGTGAAGGTTGCATCTCCAATGATGGGAAGGACATGGAAAGTTTCGCTATTAAGGTCTCTAGATTTGGCAACTCCAAGGGCTAGAGAGAGGGCGGTTCCTGCATGTCCTGCAAAAAAGTGATCGTGCTCTGACTCTTCTGGATGGGAAAATCCCGAGAGGCCTTTGTGCTGGCGAATGGTTGGGAACTGTGCTAGACGACCTGTGAGCATTTTGTGGACATAGACTTGGTGGCTCACGTCAAAGATGAATTTATCGGAGGGGGAGTTGTACGTTTGGTGGAGTGCAAGGGTAAGCTCCACGATGCCCATGTTGGAGCCAAGGTGGCCTCCGTTTACGGCCATCACGTCAATGATGTTGTGTCGGATTTCTTGTGCAAGAGATTTAAGCTCATCGATGGAGAGGGATTGGAGATCTTTTGGAGATTGAATGGAGGAGAGCTTAGTCATTATCTTAAGGTCGATTGCTCCTGAGGAGAGAAGGGCTCTGCTTCTGGAGTACCTTCGCTGTCGAGAGCAAGCTTGCCTTCTGGATTTTTGAGAAGGATTTCAATTTTTTGTTCAGCTTCTGTTAGGCGCTTTTGGCACGAGTTAATAAGTTGATCGGCCTCTTCGTAAAGGGCTAAGGCATCATCTAGAGAAACTTGCTCAGAATGCATCTTCTCTAAAATCTTCTCTAGCCGGTCGTATGCCTGTTCAAAATTTTGTTCTTCACTCATGTTCGTGTCACCTTAACGTGGAGCTGTCCATCTGAAACCTGAATGCGCAAGTTCTCGTCTAACTGGGCATCGTCTTTCGAAAGGATAACCGAATCTTTTTTTTCGTGGAAGACAATGCTGTACCCCTTCTTTAGGAGGTTTCGGGGGTTGATGGCCTCGAGGTGTTGGCTAAGTTGTTCTATACGAGCTCGTCTTCTGCTAATTTGTTTTTGCATGGCAAAGTGAATGTTCACACTTTTTTTTGAAAAATTGTTTTTCTGCAGGGCGATTTGTGCTTGGGGGTTAAGTATCTCTTTTTGTTTAACGAGGACATTGAGTCGGAGTTTATTTTGGGTGATAGCCTGTTTGGCTGAGGTCTTTAAGTCATCGCGCATATCATCTGTCTTCTGGAAGAAGGGGCCGAGAAGTGTATAGGGAGAACGGAATAGGGGCTGCTTCGCAATGGATTCGAGCATTTTTCTATGGGAGCGGAGCTGGGCTTGCAGTGACTGAACTACTCGGGTCTTGGCTTTTTGTAGGTGGAGAAGGAGCTGTTCTTTTTCTTCAATCACCACTTCAGCAGCAGCAGAAGGGGTAGGGGCGCGCACATCAGCTACAAAGTCTGCTATGGTAAAGTCTGTTTCATGGCCTACAGCAGAAATGATAGGGATTTCTGAATCATGAATAGCTTGCGCTACAATTTCTTCATTGAAAGGCCAGAGGTCTTCCAAGCTTCCTCCTCCGCGTCCTACAATAAGCACATCAGCTAGCTTATGGGTGTTAAAATCTCGAATGGCCTGGGCTATTTCTTTAGCGGCTGTCTCTCCTTGAACTCTTACTGGGTTTAAAACAAGACGGAAGCCTGCGAACCGACGGGATAGAACATTTAGTACATCTTGGATGACAGAGCCTGTTGGACTAGTTACCATACCGATGGTGCGAGGAAGGTGGGGGAGCGGTTTTTTGGTTTCTGGAGTAAGCCATCCCAAACCCTCTAATTTAATTTTGAGATCGTGAAGCCTTTTCAGTAGCTCTCCTGTTCCTGAGAACTCAACCTCTCTTACTATGATCTGGTAGTTGCCCCGAGGCGCATAGACGCTAAGTTCCCCTTTGACAACGATTTGGTCTCCTTCTTTGGGTAGACGGGATTGACGCATTGCATTGCCCCGAAAAAGGACTGCTGAGACCTGAGCTCCTTGGTCCTTAAGTGTGAAGTAGATATGCCCAGAGGCTTGCTTGCGCAGGTTGCTAACTTCACCACGTACCGAGAGAAAAGCAAAAGATTGCTCTAATTTTTGCTTGATGGCAGAGGTGAGCTGAGAGACGGATAGGATACTGTTGCGATTCAAAGTAAAAACTCGCTTGATTTTTCGCAAAACAGTCATTATGATGGGTGGCCGTTTTAATGACAAAAAATATCATGAAAAGACCAACAGTTATTGCAGGCAACTGGAAGATGCACAAGATGAGCGCTGAATCAGAGCAGTTCATTCAGACGCTTGTGCCTAAAATCGCTGGGGCTGATTGTAAAATCCTTATAGCTCCACCTTTCACATCGATCGCTCCATGCGTGAGCGCTGCGAAGGGGAGCAATGTACAAATCGGTGCCCAGAATATGAGCGATAGTGATGAAGGGGCTTTCACTGGAGAGGTCTCTTGTCGGATGCTCAAAGACATTGGAGCAAGCTTCGTTATTCTAGGACACTCAGAGCGTAGATCCCACTTCGGTGAGACCGACACCCACATTCACCACAAGATCAAGCGGGCGGTTTTAGAATCTATTCCAGCCATCTTGTGCATTGGGGAGAGTGAGCAAGAGAGAGAATCGGGCCACTCAGAAGATGTCTTGAAAAGACAACTCGATGGCGCTTTAGAAGGTCTTTCGAAAGAACAATTGCAAGATCTTACTATAGCTTATGAGCCCGTATGGGCAATCGGCACAGGCAAAAGTGCAACGCCTGATATTGCTCAAAGCACACATAAGGCAATCCGCACCCACATCGCAGCGCACTTTGGCGATGATTTTGCTCAAAGCCTTCCTATCCTCTATGGGGGATCAGTGAAGCCTAACAATATTGAAAGTTTATTAATGGAGCCAGATATCGATGGAGCCCTCATTGGAGGTGCATCTCTTGATGTCGACGCTTTTTCTAAAATGGTTTTAAGATGACAGTCGTATACTACTCTGCAATTTTTCTTTTTCTAGTTCTTTGCTTGCTCCTTTCCCTTGTGATCTTAGCACAAGAGAGCAAAAGCATGGGGCTTGGAGCTTCCTTTGGTGGGGATCCAGGCGAGTCTCTTTTTGGAACATCGACAGCGATGGTTCTAAAGAAGTTCACAGCCTATTTGGCAATTTTCTTTATGATCGCTTGTGTCCTTCTATCAATATGGTCAGGGTCTGTTGGTATGACAACCAAGCGTCCTGCTGTACAGATTGAAGAGGTCGCAGAGTAATGACAAAATGGCGCCTTCGCTATTACGGAGATCCGGTCTTACGTAAGAAAAGTGAGCCGATTGAAGAGATTACAGACGAAGTCAAAGAACTTGCGCGCTTCATGATTGACTACATTGACAACAACCAGGGGATCGGTCTTGCTGCAGTTCAGGTAGGAGTCCCTATTCGTTTATTTATTCTGCGTGATTACATTCCTTCTGAAGAAGGGCAATGGGGCGTTTCTGATCCCAAAGTCTTTATCAACCCAAAAATCGTCTGGAAAAGTGAAGAAGTAGAGGCCGACACAGAAGGGTGTATGTCTCTTCCTAAGCTAACCGTAGGTCCCATTGAGCGCCCCATCCAAGTGAAAGTCGAAGCGCTTGATCTAGATGGTAACACTTTTATAGATGAGCGAGAGGGGATCAATGCTCGCGTCTCTTTCCATGAAAACGATCACCTCAATGGTGTTCTTCATATTGATCGATTACCACCTGACGTGCGTAAGAGAATAGAATCTGATCTGCGTGCGATTAAGAAAAAGTATCAATAATTCTGAGAGTGACTTATTCGCTCTCGGATTAAGCAAAATCGAAAAACAGAAAATGGAGATCTTAATATATGAGTACAACAGCTTCAGCTACACAAGTACAACAAGACTGGTCAATCTTTGGACGTTTTATTACTCGTTTTCCAGAGGAGACAGCAATTTATAATCAGGCCGGTACCTTAGCTCGTATTGCAGTGGTTGCTGCATGCGCAACTCTTTCTGCTTGTTTACCAAACTCTTCAGCAGGACTAGGTTCTACACTGGTGGCGACGGGAGTGATTACTTTTATTGATTTCAGCTCATCGAATCATGTCATATGTCCTTATAGCAGGAAAGACATGGGTTGCCTTCAAGCCGGAGGCCTCTCTCTGATACACGGCTTAACAAGCGTAGAGCTTGTTTACAAAGTGTCTAGTTTGGCAGAGACATATTTCTCTTCTCCAACAAGCCAGTACAGATCGGATTGGCGGCCGCTCCTTAGTGGATTTGTGGCTTTATCGGCGACTCAGCTTGCTACACCTATTCTCGCTAAATTGATTCGACGTCGGCAAGGGTTATTAGGGTAGTCAAGCTAGTAAACTAAAATTTAGAGTGTTTTATGTTCGTTTTGAGCTTTTCTCCAGTGAGAGATGTCTTCTCGGAACTTAGTAGTGCAGCAAAGTGTATGGCCTATGATGAGGCTTCAAGTATTGCTAGCCTTGTAACAGCTGTTTCTAGTTATGCACTCACTAAATTTCTAGAACACTCGATTGAGTTTGGAGTTCAAAAAATAGATGATTTCCCTATGTATCTTTGTTTGGGCGGATGTGTACTAGCTCAGTTGATTTTAGAAGAAGGCAAGGAGAGTATTGGAGAGATAGCACTCAATATCTCAGCCGTTCGTCTATCAATAGTAAGTCACATAAAGCTCCCAAATCCCCTTCTAGGCATTGATCCTTTCATATGGTCAAAAAAAGACCTGTCTGTTGGGGCTTGCATGGGTCTTCTTACCTCTACAATCATGATCTTTTCGGTGTCTTTTTCTATTAGGAATTTGGTAAAAGCACGTATTCAAGAATGGGCAAGACCTGTAGGTCAGAATGCAAGATTGGCTGCTAATCGTGCATTCATCTTGACACGAGCGGGACTGGCTATCACTTAATCAGCTTGAAGCTGTATGAGAAGCGGTAGGGATCATTAGGCGCATATTCGTAGGTGAGTTTCATCTGCCAATTTCCAGTTAGCATTGTGTAGAAGTCGATTTTAGCGCCGTTGTAACGGGGCTCATTCGCACGTCCCCAGCCGTGGTGAGTTTGCAGTTGCATATTCCAGCGGGGGGTAAGACGGAAGTGGGCTTTGGTGAGGAGAGTGTTGCGCCCATCAGAAAGGGGGGAGTCGAGGAGCTCATCTACGGGGCGAGCAAAGTCCATGGTGTAGTTATCATGGATTGCTTTGCGCCACCAAAACCGGCTTCTGTGGAGGAATTCTACTCCAAGGGCAATATCGGCATTGACAGTCCAGAGGAAGCGGATGTTGCCGTAGTCGAGAAGATTTTCTTGGATGTTCCATCCAAGTCCTCCGAAGATAGCGTAGTTTGATTGATTGATTTTTAGGTCTGCAAAGGCTTTGGGGATGACTTGTGTGAAAGATTTGGCTCCCCAGAAGGCATAGCTGTAGAGATCGAGGGTAAGAGCTGGGAGGAAGATCGAGTTGCTTTTGCTAAAGAAGAGTTGACGAAGACCAAAGCGGAGTTGATCGAGCTGATCGTAGCCATCGTGGATATCGAATACGAAATAATCGTCTACTTGAACTCTAGGTTTTGCGTAGCCAAGGTACTGTGCATAGGGCTGCACGGTGTGTTTGATGGTGTCATATTGTTTGGAGAAGCGGGTGTCGAGATCGCCCCCATATTTATAGGTGAATTGGCCTACTGCATTGTGTTCTGGGCTTTGACTGTAGTAGATACCGACAACACCGATGAATGGAGTGGCTGTAAACCCTGCTAATGAGAACGGGCGGTAGGCTGTGTTGAGAGTTTCCAGCCTTCCTGCTTTTCGGTTTTTTAGAAGTTTATCGAGCTGGTTAGCAAAGGTGTAATCAAGGTAAGAGCCGCTTGCATAGTTTTCTAAGATGATACCGCTCTTGCCCACTTCAAGCGGGCGTAGGCCAACTACTCCGTAGGGAAGTTCTTGCGCTAACGAGTCAAAGGCGTTGATTTTAGGACGAACAGAGAGGCTTGCAAATCCTAGGTCTTGATAATGGGAAGCTTGGAGATACGTCATTTTCTGAGTGTTGACTTCAAAATCGGCTTCTTTGAAGTCGCTGACCATCCGGTTGTCACTCATCCGGTCCCATTGGATATGGAATTTGCTGTATTTGTCTTTGCTTGAAGTTTTGTAAATCCCTTGGAAGCGGAATCGAGTGTCCCCATTTTCATCAGGGAAGATCTTATCAAGCGCTCCGTAGTTGCGAGTTTGAAAATGAGAAAGCTTATCTTTAGAGAGGTATTCTGCTTCGATCGCACCACCTGGGCCTAGCGCAAAGTCTTTCTCCTTGTTGAACAGGTATTTGAAGCGGAGATCGAAACGGGCAAATGCGCTGAAGGTCTCATTGGCGTAGATCCTGTATCTGGCTGAGAAGCGAGGACCGAGTCCTTTATCCCATACAAGGCGGTAACGGATTGGAGGGTCTTTAAACTTTTTCAGATTGCTTTTGTAAGAGGGGAGCCAAAGGACTGGAGTATTCATGATCTGAAAGCGGACATCTCTTGCTTGCAAGATGTGTCCGTCTTCTACGTGGGCTCGATTGGCTTTGATCTCCCAGGTGTTGGGCTCTCCGACGCATGTTGTGATAAAAGCTCCATAGATCATGAAACTTCCATCAGAGGCTAGCTCAACTCGATCTCCTCCGATGAACCAGGAGTCAATATTAACTTTTCCAGCAATGAGATAACCTGTTTTGGTTTTAATATCGAATTTGAGCTCTTTCCCTACAAAAAAGCGGCCATGATATTCCATCATGATATCGCCTTCTGCAAAAATGGATTGCTCATCCTTGGTATCTGTATAGATGATTGTTTTGGCTTGGATACGCAAGTTAGGCGCTGTAATAACTCCGCCCTCTTCTGTCTTGGCTACACCACCTACGTATTCAGGGTCTTTTAGATTGACGATAAGCTCCCCTGATTCTTCTGCAGAAATAAGGGAATGAAGAGCAAGAGTGGTTGCAATAAGAAGCGGTCGCAGTTTCATAGGGAGATCAGTATAGCAATCTTCCGATAATAAGCCAACTTACGGAAGGGTAATCGTATGAAGAAATTTCTTGATGTGTCGTAAGGCTTTTTTAGGATTTATAATGTTTTAAACAGAGGTGTTACAATGAGCACAAAAATCAAACCGTCAAGCTTCGTGCAATTTCTTTCAATCCTTCTAGACCTTAGAAAATTAAGAAATCAGTTCTACTCGCTTGGGGATATTGTAAGTATAGCGATTTTCGCTGCGTTTTGTGATTATGAGGACTGGGAAGATGTTAGCTTTTGGACTCAAGATCAGCTTCCCTGGCTTTAATCTTCAAACATCTGTCTAGAGCAAGCCCCCTCATACGATACCTACAACCGATTTTTTAGATTTTTAGATCCAGCTATCATGGAGAAATATTTCATTTTGATCGCGTTTTTTTCTTCGGCTTTGCAGTAGATTTCTTCTTTTTCTTCTTGCTAACAGAACTAAGTTCAAGCTCGATTTCCTTAATTGTAGGAAGGCTGCCTTTTAGCTTTTTAGGAAGAGAAGAGACAATTTTAGCCTGATATTCTGCAACACCCATGGGTTTATTGATGTCTCTAAGAGCATACTCTGCAATGAAATTGTCTTTCTTTTTGCATATCAAAATCCCGATCGTTGGATTATCGGTTTCATGCCTCAAAAGATCATCTACAGCCGATAAATAGAAATTCATCTTCCCTGCGAATTCGGGCTTGAAGTCCACCGCTTTTAGCTCAATAACAACAAAACATCTTAGCTTAAGATGATAGAAGAGAAGATCAATATAAAAATCCTTGTCGCTCACTTGAAGCGGAACTTGACGCCCAACTAGAGCAAAGCCCTGTCCAAGCTCTCGTATGAATTTCTCTACATGATTGAGAAGGCCATCTTCAACATCTTTCTCGATGTGCTCATTAGTCAGTTCAAGGAAATCGAAGTTATAAGGATCCTTAAGGGTTTCTGTTGCTAGTTTTGATTGTGGAGGAGGGAGTCTCTCTTTGAAGTTTGTGATAGCCCTGCTGTGACGCTTGTACAGATTTGATTCAATAGAGTGAGTCAGGGCATTTCTGGACCACCCTTCAGCAATAGTCATACTGGCATACCACAATCTCTCTTTCTCGGCCTTTATCCGTTGAATAAGGACTATGTTATGGCCCCATGGGATAGAGAAAATCGGTAGATCTTCTAATTGTCGCACAGGCTGTGCGACTTTTTCATAGGATAAGTAGAAGGCCTTCATTCTAAATAGGTTAGATCTAGAAAATCCTTCTACCCCTGGGATTTCATTCTGCAAATCAAGGGCGACTTTTTCGAGGGTTTTTGTTCCCCAACCCTCTTGCTTTTGCTTGTTAACTATCTCCTTTCCTATCTCCCAGTACAAAAGAACCATCTCTTTATTAATCGAGACAGCGGCCTTCAATTGGGAAGCACGAATCTTCTCTTTCAAATGAGAGATGAATTTAGAATACCCAGACAGTGAGATAGCTTCTGTTTTTGTTTTTTTTATTGATTGTTTCTTTTTAACCATGAAGTGTCCTGAAACTAAAATTTTCTTCACGAGGATACCAACATATGGTGTCAGAATGCAAGGACAACCCAGTCCTGCAACTTACGGAAGGGACTTGTCTCATGCTTCTTAGTTAGGAGGCTTTAGACTGGTGAGTAGTTCTTCTATCCTCTCTTTTTTATCTGGAAGATTTAAGAGATAGTTTTGAAGCATTTTCTCCCACTTGGCTCCGTGCGCTTTTTTTGCTTTTTGTGTTGCTGATTGGATTTTGTCTTCTAGCTTTTCTAGCTTGTTTCTTTCTGAAGGATTAAATCCTTTATATCCTTTCTTAGGGTTATTTAATACGTTGTTTTCATAGTAAGTTCGCAATATTTTTTCGTTCTCTTTACTAATTTGATCAGCAGCTCCGTATATGGCACCTAAAATTTCCCCACAGAGGGTTTTACCTTTTACTCTTCTGTGATACCAATCTAAATAGACTGGATCTGTTCCAAGTTTTCCTGGTAAGTGCTCTGTTTTCATTACGGGGAAGCCTGTATGAAATGGAGAAGGAACTGTTGGCAGAGGATCTCTAGAGTGTAAATCTTCGACGTGCTGAATATTCATCACTTTTCCAATGCCTGTTGATAGATTGTCAAACACGCTATCGATGAGAAGAGATAAGGTTTTATTCGTGTCGACTCCATTGACTCTCATCCCTCCCCGTGACAACCTTTCCTGAATAGCTTCCCGTTCTCGAACAAATCCTCTATCGATAGCGGCAAGCTCAGCAAAAATAAGGCCAGTAAGCTTAAGCACTCCATCTACTTGTATGAAAACGGGTCCTCCTGAGTTTCCAGGCATTACAGATGCATCGATATCGAAGCAAAGAGCGCCTCCTTCTGGGGCATCAACGGAAGAGACGGTCCCTTTGTGAAAGGAGGGGGTATCTTTTGTCAGAGGGTAGCCTCCGTAGTAGACTTTATCTCCAGGAGCTGGGGCCTCTTTGTGTGCTGGGAGAGGGGGAGTTGGCGTAAAGTCATCGTCCTCAATTTCGAATAAGCAGCAGTCATAGTAGTGGGATTTATCGAGATTGCCTGCTGCTCTCCACTTTGCTGTATAGGAAGTGTCTCGACAAAGGATTTTGATTGGGAAAATATGGAATGTAGCTCTTCCATCAGGCAGGTCTTTGATCTTTGTTAGAGCAATTGAATGGAAGGGGACTAAGACTACATTCCCTTCGATAAGAGTGCCAGAGCATCTTCCTCGAAGAGTTTCTACTTGGCATACTCTTTCTCCAATTTGGGCGAAGATTGTGCGCAAGTCGAGCTTTTTAGGGGGCTGCTTTTGTGGAGGTAGGATTGGTAGGTTTCCACCTGCGTGTAAGGGAGCTATGCACATAGTTTTCCTCAAAAAAAAGAAAACACTCTATATCAATCATCAAAAATAAGCTGCATCTTTTTAACGGTAATAGAGAATTGATCGGCAGAGGAAGGCCTGATCAACTCGGTGTTTTATTGAAGAGTTCTAAGGAGAAGCCCAGCTAGGACGTAGCGGTTTTTTGGATTGCCGTCACGTATTGCTTCTAGGATTATAGCAAGACTGCTTTCTTGCTGTTTTTCTGAAAGGGTTTGATAGACCTCAATGAGGAGGCGAGAGCTATCTTCTGGGGTGAGCTCGTGCGGGGAACTTGTGGTTAAGCGTTTGTCCATAGGGACAATGGGACGAAACTGAATCATCTCGCTATCTTTATTGCGAGAGATCCACTCTTTGAGATAGCTCTCGTAAGGGCCTTCTTTTCCTAGCCTAAAGAGGGTGAGGTTGCAATAGGCTCTGATGAGGGGCATACCAGCTTGTTGTGCTTTGCGTGTTAGGAGATCGAGAGCTGCTGGGGTTTGGAGGTTCTCTAATAATGTAACAAGCGTTGCAATGAGGTCTGTTTGCTGGCTATCAAAAAGTTTTTCTGCGATATCTAGGAAATCTTTTTCAGGAAGATGCATTGCATTGACAAGGAGTTGTTCTCGGATCGATAGAGTGATCGATCGGACATCAAACATTCCTTTGGACTGCTGCTCGGAAGAGAAGACGGGCTTGAAAGCCATCATTGTTTTTCCAATGGAGATCTGGGGGGTGAAGCCCATATCACGTACGTCGCGCACTAGGATTTCCATGATAGCTTGTTTGCAGCGAGGATCCCGATGTTTTAATAATGTCATGGCTGCATTGGTTCGAACAAGCAGATCGGGATGTTTGCATAATTTAGCGAGTAGATCTTTTCCTTCAGGAACTTCTTCCAAGGAGGCGATAGCGAAGGGGTTGCAGGTTGCAGCTTTTTGTATGAGAAAATCTTTGGCTGATGGATCGCCCAACATGAGTAGGGACTTTGCTGCTGCGATCTGGATGTTGGAAGAGGAGGAGTTATAGAGGCGCTTGAGTTTTTTGATCGAGCGGGTATCTTTTAAGATGCCTACGGCATAGGCAGCAGCTTCTTGTTCTGCAACATTGAGGTGGGTGATATTCATCCGAATAGCGGGAAGAAGATCATCGCGGCCAAAGCGTGCAGCACTAAGAAGAGCTTCCACACGGACTGATGCAAAGCGGTCTTCCATTAAGTGGCGCAAAATGGAGATAGCATCAGAGGTTCCAATAAGAGCAAAAAATTGAGGGAAGAAAAACCTAGCTTGAGGTGGGACTCGGTACATGAGAGATTCTATCTGTCCCACGGAAGTTTTGTGTTTGCGCGTAGCTAGATGCATAGCAGCTTCCATGCGGGCAAAGAAGAACTCGGAAGACATTGCTTTGACGAGAAGCTCGTCACTACGGTCGTCCTGCATCCTTCCAAGAAATTGTATTGAGGCGACTTGGGTCTCCGCATGTGAGCTTTTGATACCAGCTTCTAATATGTCTAGGGAGGCAGCTGCGCTTGCAATTCCTGAACCGAAAATGGAGAGGAGCTGTGTTTCTCTGTCAGGGCTTCGTGCACCTTGCTCTAGAAGGATGAAGGCCATTTGTTGGAGTACTTCGAAGTCGTGTTTCCCTAAGTTCTTTTTGTAGCGGTTATAGAGAACGACCGATTTTTCTATTTCGCGAGCCTGCATCAAATAAGTGATCTGACTTTTATTAAACTCAGGTGGCGCTGCCTGGAGAGGCAAGATGGCTAAAAACCCTAGGAAAATAAAAAGTCGTAACATCTGCATGTACACAGGTAATAGCAGCAAAGAGGTTTGAACTCAAGGAGGGGATAGAAATTTGGCTGTCAACGCAAAGTTAAAATGTCCTCCTCTTTCTGCAAAGTTAAAGTGTCCTCTTTTGATAGGGAGCCATAGGTCTTGAGTCTGAGTACTTCAACAGTGGACATCTCATAAAAAAGAAAGAAAAGGGCACATTTTTCGCCCCTTCCTTCGAACCAGTCGTGATGAGATCCATCTCCTTGGATCATTTCTCCAAATCGACTTCTCCTAGTTCGCCTTTGGTGAATTCTTCTCTCTTTTTTTCTTTTGCTTTTCCAGAGGCCTTCTTCTATCATCCACG
>JAJFME010000047.1 GCA_021772375.1 Chlamydiota bacterium
TTTTGCACTTGCTCAAGCACGCTGAGCCGCTTTACTTCCTTCATGGTCCACATCCTCTCCAACTTTATTACCCCCTATTTTTGGCCTAGGGGTGACATTTTAGTTTTGGAGAGGGGTGACATTACAGTGTTGCGCTTACAGGCTCCCACAGCCCCTTTACAAATAACCCCAAGCAGCATACATTCTTTCCTCTAACAGACCGGGACGATGACGAATGAGACAACTGCTTTTACTTTTACTTCTCCCCTGCCTCCTTGTTACATCTTGCAAGAAGGCGACACCACCACCCGCCGTAACACAACGCCTTAACCTTAACATCCCCTCCGATCCAGCTACGCTTGATCCTAGAAAAGGAGGGGATCTTGTCTCCTCACTATTTCACTTTCTTCTCTTTGATGGTCTTGTACGGATGAATGATGATGGAACGGCTTCTCCTGCGCTTGCGGAAAAAATCGATCTCTCCGAAGACCGGACCGTTTATACTTTCCACCTAAAGGAAGCCTTCTGGTCAGATGGATCCCCCATTACCACATGGGACTTTGAAAAATCTTGGAAAGATATTCTGCACCCCGATTTCCCTGCTATGAACGCACACCTGCTCTATCCAATCAAAAATGCTGAAGGAGCAAGGCTTGGATACACCTCCCTTTCAGAAGTGGGAATCCATTCGATAGATGCAAAGACACTCGAAGTAACCTTAGAGCGCCCCACTCCTTATTTTTTGGAACTAATCGCTTTTTGTGTTTTCTATCCCGTCAACTCTGAGGTCGACCACTCACATCCCGACTGGGACCTACAGCCTGGCAAGGCCTTTCTCTGTAGTGGCCCCTTTACTCTACAAGAGTGGAAGCACAATAACACGATTGTTCTCAAAAAAAACCCGCACTATTTTCGTGCAAATGAAGTGATTCTTGAAGAGATCCATTTGAGCATGGTCAACAGCGAAATGACCTCTCTGCAAATGTTTGAAAAAGGGGAACTAGACATCCTTGGACAGCCGCTCATCCCCCTGCCAAGTGATGCCCTTCCAGAGCTCACGAAAACGGAAGAACTCCGGATCAACCAAATCCCTGCTACGACATT
Organism: Chlamydiota bacterium; assembly: GCA_021772375.1. Taxonomy (GTDB): domain Bacteria; phylum Chlamydiota; class Chlamydiia; order Chlamydiales; family Rhabdochlamydiaceae; genus Sacchariniichlamydia. The sequence continues at coordinate 1,084 of JAJFME010000047.1, forward strand.
TTGCGCCTTCAACGTCGATGAATACCCTCTGCACAATGTCAATATCCGCAAAGCCTTAAGCTATGCGATCAATAGACAACAGATTGTGCGCAATATCACACAACTCAATGAAGAGCCCGCTTTAGGGATTATCCCCCCTGTCCTCAAAAGAAATAGGGGAAATAGAGCATTTTTCGAAGATGCCAACCTCCCAAAAGCCCGAGCATTATTCAAGAAAGGACTGGAAGAACTCGGAATCTCTCAAGAAGAATTTCCACGCATCAAGTACCTCTACAGCACTTCTGAATCCCATCACAAAATAGCGCAAGCTCTCCAACAACAGTGGCAAGAGGCATTCGGCATCCAAGTCGAGCTTGAAAGCTCTGATAAAAAAATCCTCCTCCACTTACTCAAGACACGTAGTTTCCAAATTGCGCAAGGATTTTGGATGGCACAATTCAACGATGCCATCAATATCTTCGAACGCTTTAAATATCGAGACAACGTCAAAAACTATCCAAACTGGGAAAATGCAACATATATCGAGCTCCTCAACCAATCGAATGAAGCTACTACAGAAGAAGAGCGTTTTGCTATCCTAGAAAAAGCAGAAGCACTCTTTTTAGATGAGATGCCCCTTGCTCCTATTTTCCACTGGAATTCCGCCCATATCGCAAAACCCCATGTAAAAACTCTTGGATTGAGCCCTGTTTGTAATGGATTTTTTGACCGCGTATACATCGACACTGAAAGGAAAAAGACGATACGCTAGTATCTTATTTCTTTTTTTTCTAGCACCTCTTTGTTCTCATTCAGATGGCCCAGAGAACGCCGGCATTCCTGCCCTCCACTCAGTCAAAGCGAGCGATCATTTCCAATTTGGAAGGCTCTGGCCCCAAATCCGACGCCTCGAAAAAAATGGACTCCTTTACACGATGATCTCTGAAAGAAGAGAAGAGATCGAAACAATCAAAAATCACTGGCAAGCAAAGCTTTCTCCTTTAAGCTTCGAAGGATTCAATTCTCTCTTCCAAGAAGGCACATTGATCCGATCAGAAAAAGGATGTGGCTCTGCCTACTTCCTCTTAGACAAAGAAAACAAACCTCAGTTTGTTATTAAGCCCTTTGATGAAGATATCCTCTGCTTGAATAACCCCAAACACTTCGCCTCTCCCTACAATGACAAAGCGATCCGCGTGCGTGATGACATCCCCCTCTATCGCTCCGCTCAAGCAGAGGCTCTCGCTTCTGCCATAGCTAAAACACTTGGGATCTCTAACCAAACGCCAGCCACTGAACTTGCTATCCTCTCGCACGACCAGTTTTTTGATATTACAGAACATCTTAGTACAGAAGCCTCTCTTCTCTATCAAACAGGGAAACCTGATCGAGAAAAGCTCTGTTCGGTACACCCTTACCTTTCTGACATCAAAAACTTATATGAACTTGTCGAAGAGTGGCTCGAACAAAACCTTGCAGAAGAAACGATCCTTACACTGATTGACCAAGAGGACTTTGAAAAGCTCTTTCTTTTGATCTGGCTGCTCTACGACACTGATGCGCATGCAGGCAACCTCTACGCACAAAAAGATCACAACGGGGTCTACCACCTACTGAAGCTCGATAACGGTCTCGCCTTTCCTGACAAAAATAGTCATTTACTCAACGCTCTCTATTTCTTTCCACATTCCCATCGCAGCTTATCAAAACAATCCCACCTACTAATCCAAAACCTTCCCCTCGATGAATGCATCTCTCACTTCTTATTCTTTGAAATGGAAGATGCTCTAGATGCCTTTTTACAACGAGTAGCTGTTCTGCAAGAGCTACTCGCAAAGAACACCTACTCACTTAGAGAAATAGACACCCGTCTCCGTTCACTTGAACTACCCGACGGGAAACAAATCGCTCTTAGTAAAATGTCTCTAGAACAACTCGAAAACCTTATCTCTTATGAATAAGAGCACAAACCTCTTCATCTGTCACCTGAGAAAAACTCTCATAGAATGCACCGACTGCAAAAAAAGGCAATGGAGTGGAAAGACAAACTACCTTATCTACCTCTTGTGTAAGGCGATCCAAAGCCTCTTTAGACGCGACAGGTACCGCCAGTACTATTTTAGAAGCACCCTCAGCCCGTATAGCTGCAATAGCAACTTCCACGCTAGAGCCTGTTGCGATTCCGTCATCGACAATAATCACATCCTTACCAGCAAGAGGAATCGCTCTCCGTTCTTTCCGGTACAGGCGATTGCGAAGAACGATTTCTTCTCTTTGACGCTCAGCTTCCCTCTCTACGTATTCCTTCGAAACACCTAAACGGGCAATCAACTCTTCGTTAAATACCCCGTGTCCTTCACCAGCTACTGCACCAAGGGCAAGCTCCGAGTTGTCTGGAGCTCCCACCTTGCGCACAACTAGAACATCCAGAGAAAGGCCTAAACACCTCGCGACCTCAGCGGCAACCACTACACCTCCCTTCGCAAGGCCTATAACAACAGCTCCTTCTACCCGCTTGGAGGAGTTCAAAGCCTCCCCAAGTCTCTCGCCTGCGTCTTTTCGATCTTGAAATACCATATCTTTCAACTCATAACACTTTCTTAAGGTTTTTTCAAAAATACCAACTTCGCGTATCCTTACAACTATGCGCCTACTCTATACATTATTCACACTGGCAGTCGGAGGTTATGGACTTTTTTGGGTTGCCGACAAGAACCCTGATCTCAAGCAAAAAGCTGAAGAATATCTCAACTTCCGTACAACCACTGCTCTCGAAACACGCTTCGACTCCTCGCTTGTGATGGAGAACCAACAAAAGCTCCTCCTCAAAGACAAAGGAGCCCGCTACCTTGATCCCGAGCTCAAATTCTTCCCCCATCTTTTACTCGAAGTAAAATACTGTGATAGTAAAAACCGAACTAAAGAGGGACACATCCTCTGGGACCTTACCGATGGTGAAATGATTCTCGATACCAAGTCATGGGAAAAAACCCATGGGTTTGCAGACTGCATCCTCAATAGTGCACAAGCTCACGAGCTAAAAGTCTTAAACGTCCTATCTGAAAAAGGCGGTCACGCTGATATCAGCACCATCCTCACGAAGCTCGATATGGAAATGCCCGTCCTAGAAAGCTCCATCCGCAGCTGTCTGAGAAAAAATCTGATCATCTCCACCGGCACTAACAAATACCGCCTCCATCTAGAAAATCCCCATCTCACAACAAAACCAGAAACAAAACTCTACGACCAGCTGACAACTAGATCCCATAAAAGAGCCGAACGAGCAGATAAACATTTTTCTAGATCCCAAGTCGAACGAGTCATCAAAATGGCATTCGGGGAAAATTTCTCGATCCGCACCTCTACAGAGATCTACTTACCCGTCCACCGTCTCGTTATTCAGAACCCCGACGGCTCGATCCATACAGCCCATTTTAATGGTCTGACAGGAGAGCAACTTCCACCCTCACCCTTTTATCAATAGACTGAAAATCGACTCCCAGCTAAAATCTCCCTCTATGGGAAGATGGCTGAGTGGCCGAAGGCACGTCCCTGCTAAGGACGCGTACTCTCACGGGTACCGAGGGTTCGAATCCCTCTCTTTCCGACCCCTTTTCCAAAAGATCCGGCAATGCCGGATCTTTTTATTTTAAAAGACGTCCCATTTCCCCAATCAAATAGAATGGGATAGAAACGATCTTCTCCCCCAAGCAAAATGGAAACTCCGATATGCGCACTCCTCGATTAACTCCCTTCATTTCCATAAACTGTCGCAATGACTTGAGCCTTCCATTCGTGCTCGACTTCACCTCTATAGGAAGCATACGTTGATTGAGATTCATTAAAAAATCTATTTCCGCGCTACTAGAATGGTTTGGATTCTCCCAATAGTACAATCCTCTGTCAATAAAGGGGTCCTGCAGGGCATACAGCTCTTGAGCTGCAAACTGCTCCGCTACAACACCTCGAAAAAGAGAAGACTCTTTCTTATTTCCTATATGAAGACTGTCCCAACCAAGACCAAAAACCAACAATCCGATATCCAGAAGAAATATTTTAAACTTCTTCTCGCTTTTCCCCGCCTTCAAAGGCAACCCATTGCCTTTGGATAAATGAACGGGCAAAATCAAGCGCGCCTGTCTAAGCCGATGTAGGGCCTCTCGATAATCTCTAGCCGGGTTCGCACAGTCTGGATCAATCTTGCTAAATTTAAAATATTTTCCTACAAGATCAGGCGCTTTCTCAAATAGCTTTTTTAAGTGGCGATGCTCTGCATACTTTGTCGCATATTTCCCAAAGTCCAAGGCATACAGATCCAAGATAGCTGATTGTCGCCTCTGTACTTCAAGGTAAGAATCCGTCGATAGAAATGTAGCTACAACACCAGGCATCCCCCCGATACACAAAAACTCTCGCACTAACTGCAATAATCGCTCATGCACCCCATTGCTAATTTCACTCCCATCCTGAACCGCCTCCAACAACCCAACAAGTTCTACTTGCCCCTTGGCAAGGAGGTACTCTTTAAACGTCAATGGGCCAAGATTCATGATTTGTATCCGACCTACCGGAAATGAAAAGCCCTTATCCTCTAGAACAAACTCTAAGAGAGACCCAGCTGCAACAACATGTAACTGCGGCATTTCCTCTGCAAAATAACGCAATGCCTTTAATGCCTGCGGGCAGTCTTGGATTTCATCCAAAAAAAGAAGAGTTTGACCTGCCTTTATCTGAATCCCCGCTTGTAGTTCTAGCTCTCTTAGAATATCTTTTGGGTCGACTGATATAAAACAAGATGCCAGTTCGGGCCTTTTTTCAAAGTTGATGACGTGCAAATTCGCAAATTCCTGATGTCCAAACTGCTCGATTAAAAAGCTCTTGCCCACTTGGCGAGCCCCTCGAATAATCAAGGGCAACCGATTCGATTGCCCTTTCCAGGTTTTTAGTTCTTCGTAAAGGGCTCGTTTCATTGGTATTCCTATAGCTTAAGATACCCCTATCTTAACACATAACCCTGCTTTTCCGTCAAAAACGAGCTTTTTTTACACTTCTTTTGCTTCATTCATGAAGCTTTTTCACACTGTTTTTCCGTCAATTCATCAACAAATAACTGATTTTAAACGACTTCTGTGTTTTTTATTTTTCTCCGCTGTTGTTGTGTGATTTGTTCTAGGCAAAGATCAGGGTTCTGTTCCGATTTTTTCGCCCTCTTTTCGAAGTGCTCACCTTGTTAATTTTATTTAAGAAAATCCTGGATAACTCGGAGCTTTCAAATTCAGATGGACTTCGGAGAAATAATCTTCTTCAGAAAAACAAACTGACCATTGATGACCAGCGGTTTACGAAAATGCGGTTTTAGCTCGTAAGACACTGAAAATAAAACCCCCGAATTAATTAGAGCCCTTCTTAAAACCTCTTTATTTTTTTGAAAAAGCAGATACAATGACCCTATTAAATTAGAGGGAGAAATAAAAATGAGTCTTTTAGCAGTAAATAGTCACAATAGAGATTCTGCAACGGTTCCCCCGAGTATTTCCGATCCGGACACAAGGGCTTCAAAAAAGCGCAAAACCGCTCTAGAAAAGCCACCGCTTGATGATCACATGATCCAGTCAATAATTAGCGCACTGCCCGAAACCGAGCAAATTCAAAAGTTTGTAAATGGTTTTTTATGGCAACTGCACCAAGATACCGACATGCAAAAATTCTCCGATTTTTTTGGAAAGATCATCGAAATCAATAAAGAGTACTTTGAACCTTTAGCTGCATCAGACAAAGTACGCGTCCTTTTCGATTTCTACAAAGATCGCTTCATAGAATTTTTAATAAAGAAGACAGAATATCAAGAACCTCTCAACGCTTTAAAACAAAAAATAGCAGAAGATTGCAGTGGCAAAGTTGTCGACAAGAAAATCCAAACAATTTGTCGGGAAGAAATGGAAAAATGGCATAGAACTTTTATTACGTGTGCTGTTGCTGATGCTATAGAAATAAGTCCTGCCACAATTGATTTATCGAAAAATTTAAGCTCCAGATATAAGGGATCGGCAATGAAATTTCCAGAAAAGTGCGAACTGTTTTAAATCCTTGTCATATGCGTATAGAGAGGATGTGCCTCATCCCAGCCTTGTTCTTGCCTCAGAGCTAGTATAGCTGATTCATAATCTGGAACTTTGATTTGTTTTAGTCACATTTCTTTCACCTGGCAATCTTGCAGGGTTCCATTTGCTCTTTCTACTCAGAATTTTTGCTTGCTTGACTAGAAGGCAATACTTTTTTTATCTGATTGACGCATTGCACTCAGTCGATTTGCATCTCCCGCACTCATCAACACCTCCAAAGCTCCACCTCCCATTTTTTTCTGACAAGATGATATTTTAATTTTGCGCTTGCTTTCTTTGGTTAGGGGCGTATAATTCCGCCCAACTTTACGCTCTTTCACACTTGAGAAGCGTAATTTTTAACTGCAAAAAGGAGGTACACCATGTCAGTTAAGTCTATCAACCCAGTTGCAACACAAAAAGTTTCCGAAGACAAACAGCCAAATACTAAGACCGTGAGACCCGGTCTTGCTGGGGTTGGCAGCTCTTTAGTTTCCGATAAATATGACCTCGGTCTCACAATCAAAAGTGGTGGTCAACCAACACAGCGCGCTACAAGCACGTGTAACGACACATGCTCTGGATGCAGGCAGACAGACAGCGGTTGCACACAGACACAGACAGCAAACTCAACCTGCTCTGGCTGCTAGAGCGCACGAATAGACGATGTTGTCTGTTTAATTTGAGCCCTGGTCTTGGACTCCTGCAGAGGCTATCCGCTAAGATTCGGGGCTTTTCAGTAAGAAGGAATCAATGAAGCAGACTCTCATACAACCTTTTATCCAAAAAGTTATCGAGAGACTTGAGAATCCAGAAACGGTGAGGAATTTTTCCCTCGTTTCTGAAAACTCTCACCCCGATGCCCATGTCCCTCTCTACCACTCCTGGAATGACCTCTCTCTTGCTACTGGACTTCCTGGAATTCTACTTCTCTTTACTCGCCTCGATCAGCTCGGATTCACCAATGGAGAGATTAGCCATCGGTATGTCTTAGAGATCAAAAAAGTTTTGGAGCAGAGTGGAATTTCCAATTTCTCACTGTTTGGAGGTCTTACAGGTGTTGCATTTGCAATCAACGAAGCCTCATTCGAAGAAACACGCTATCAGAAGATGCTCGACAAGCTCCATCAGCATCTCCTAATCCATCTTCAAGATGCCTACATCTCCCCCCTTGCAAAAAGCCCCACTGAGTCCGGTGCTTATGATGTCATCCAGGGGGCGTCTGGCGTTGGAAGGTACCTACTAGAACACGTAGAAAAGCCTGACTTCTATCAAGCACTAATCCGGTTGATCGAGGCTCTAATCGCCTTTACGAAACCAAAATCCATTCAGGGGAAAGAAGTCCCGGGCTGGTTTCTCTCTCCTGAGGACATCTTAAATGCGAGAAAATATAGCCAAACTAGGGGAAATTTCAATTTGGGCTTGGCTCACGGGATCCCCGGGGTAATGGCTTTTTTATCCATTGCTCTCATGAAAGGGGTTGAGGTTGCGGGCCAAAAGGACGCCATTTCTCTGACGGCCCAATGGATCCAACATAGAGGTTCCACAGCAGCCTCCCAAACGGTATGGCCCTACCACATCACTTGGGAAGAAGAAGTGGAGGGTAAAAAGGGCCAAGAGGTAAGCAAGGATGCTTGGTGTTATGGGACCCCCGGTGTAGCTAGAAGCCTTTTTTTGGCGGGTGGAGCTCTGAAAAATGAGCAGCTCAAGTCCTTGGCTATTGAATCGCTACGTGGGGTATTTACCCGCGATCAAAGCGATTGGGATCTCCCTGGTCCCATGCTCTGCCATGGGTTAGCAGGTCTCTACCTAATAGCAAGGGCTATGGGAGAGGAAGTCTGCTCATTAAAGGAGCAAATTCTGACATTTTACAATCCAGACCATCCTTTTGGCTTCTCAGATATCGAATGGAGCAAAAAAGGCCAACCGATTGTAGTTCATAAACCGGGGTTTCTTGAAGGCGCTTCGGGACTGCTTTTGGCCATTTTAAGCGAACACAAACCCGACTCAAAATGGAATCTTCCCCTGATGTTATGACGAGTAAAAATTTATTTGAAGCAGCGCCATTTTTCCTTCTTCGAGCTCCCCTCTGGTCTTCCAAAGACCTCGAGCAGCTCTTCCAAACTGATGACCCTTTGGAGTCTGCCCTGCATTTGTTCAACTCAAACTCTTTTTTACGCGAAGCCATTCTCACCGCTTCTCCCTCTCTATACAATGGGCTCAAAGTTAATGCTGAGAAAAACAGAAGAGAGCTCGCTTCATCGCTCCTTAATTACATCATTCGACTCTGTACCCGCCCCACCCCTTTTGGACTTTTTTCCTGTGTTACTTTTGGAGGGTGGGGAATGACCACAGAGACCTATTTTGACCCGAAAAAAGTCTACAAAAAGGCCAGACCCGATGCAGAATGGCTATTTTCCTTTCTCAGCAACCCCCACCAAGAACACGAGAAGCTCATTTCCCAAAGCGTTCGAACGAACCCCCTTGTTTGGATTGCAGGAGAAAAATGCCATCTAAGTGACTTCATTCGATTGAAGAAAAGCACCGAAAACCCAAAAACGATTTCCATCAATGCGAATCCCCTCGTAATGTCTATTCTTTCGCTATCTAAAAAAAAGCTTCTCGTAAAGGATCTTTGGGAGGGTCTAGTCGCACAGCTTCCAGATCTCGATCGGGGTAAAGCACTGGATGTCATTTCCACTCTTCTCCATCAGCAGTTTCTTCTTCCTGGCAAGCTCCCCTCCCTCCTCGGAGAAGATATTTATAAGCCGCTTCTTCCCGAAGATCTTTGCAAAAAAATTGCCCAACTTTCTGAAATTTCTCCCGGAGAGGGAGAGCAAAGTCTTCATCACGTTTCAGGAGAAATGAAGCAACTTGCGGAAACAGATACTCCGCTTCAGGTAGATACTGCCTACCCAGCCAACTCTTTGCATATAGGAAGCTCCGTAAAAGAGGAGATAGAGAGAGCTCTTTCTCTATGGTGGCAGGTCTCAACAGCGCTTAATCTGCCCACCAGCCATCTACAGTACCTCAACAAATTCACCGAAAAATATGGCACCCAAAGAACTGTTCCTCTGTTTGAAATGCTCTGCGAAACAAAAGGGATTGGAGACCCTTTCTCAGATACGAATCAAAACCCCCAATCCCCACCTTCTGAATTTCTCAGCGTATGGGAGAAAGAGATCCAACGCAGGTGGCAAGAGGCCCTTCAAGAGGGGAGCAAAGAGATACAAATTACACAAGAGGAAATAGATACCCTCTTCTCTTTTTGTGAAAAGGAAAGCCCCTCCAATGAGGAAACACCTGCTGCTTTTGACGCCTTTTTTAAAATTTTTGCAAAATCACAAAGAGCTATTGATCGTGGCGATTTTCTCTTACAGTTTTCCGATTTCAACTGGCAAGTCGGGAGTTCTTTTGGGCGCTTTTTACATCTGTTTGACAAAACCTCCAAAGAAGAGCTGAGAAAAGTCTTAAGGCGCGCCGAGTCGCAAGACTCCGATGCTCTTTTTGCAGAAGTCTCTTTCTGGCCTCTAGAGGCGCGTTTGGGAAATGTTGTAGCCTACCCCTGCCTAAGAGATTACCGAGTTGACCTTTTCGAAGAGATTGACTCGAAAAAAAACATCTCCTTGGACGACATCTATGTAGGTTCAACAGGTGAAAGATTTTACTTTACCTTGAAAGATGGCCATCAAGAGTTAATCCCAACATTTGGAAATTTTCTCAATCCCAAACTAAGTCCAGCTCCTATTCGGTTTCTACGAGAAGCCCTATATTTGAAAGACCGATTCATCTATCCCTTTTCCTTTAAAAGGCATGTCCAACATGCCATTTTCACGCCGCGAGTGAGACTTGGAAAAACTATTCTCTCCGTTGCAAAATGGTATCTAGAGGGACAGTCTTTTCAGAAAAAAGCAAAAAATGAGGTGCGCAAAGATTTTCTTTGTTGGGCAGAACGCTGGTCTCTCCCCGATCAATTTCTCCTTACTGTTGGGGACCAGCAGCTCCAATTGGATAGAAATAGCACTCATGGATTAAAGCTTATCCTTCAGAAACTCCAAAAAGGACAATCCCTCGAATTTTCGGAAGTCATTGCATCCGGGTGGCTAAAAAGCTCTAGAGGAGCGCACAATGCAGAAATCGTCGTACCCATGCAAAAAAGTGCAGCAATGCCTAGTGCCATAAAACGAGTGCATCTGCACCCACACCAAGAAGTTTCCCTTGAAAAACGGCTGAAGCTCCCCGGTAGTGACTGGCTTTACTACAAAATCTATTTACAAAACGACGCCATGGACCGGTTTCTCGTCCAAAATCTAGCCCCAATAGGCAGCCATTTCTGCCAGGAGGGAATCGTAAAAAAATGGCACTTCATTCGTTATCACGATCCAAACTGCCACTTCCGTTTCCGAATGCAACTCAAAAACCCAGCTGACCTATCAAAGGTGGTCACCTCTATGGAGCCGATTATCCACAACTGGATTCAGCATGGACTGGTCAAGGAGGTGGGGATTTTTGGGTATGAACGGGAAGTAGAGCGGTATGGTGGTGAAGCATCCCTCCAAATGATGGAATCGATTTTCCATGATGATAGCGAGCTAATAGCAGAGCTTCTTCTTGCCCAAGTGACAAAGAAACTTTCACTCTCCTCTCTTGCCCTCTACTCATGGAGTGTGATTCACTTTTTAGATGCTTTTTTTACCTCTCAGGAGAAAATTCTAGAATTCCTCTCCACAAAAAAAATCGACCGCTCTCACTTAAAGGGATACAGAACCCACAAAAATGAAATATCCACCTCCATCCTTTCCCCTCCAGTCAATCTCTCTTATGATTTGTCAAAAACGGGCTCTTTGGACTTGGAAATCATCAGGAGCCTACTGCATATGCACTGCAACCGGCTTGGGTGCAACAGATTTCAAGAAAATCAGGCCTACCTATATGCGCAAAAAGCACTCCAAGAGCGAAGGGCCCAAAACAAGGATAAAAAGCGGAATGAAGAGATGAGCTCCACCAAGTAACAGAATCTACAGCAGATTCCATAGCTGTTTGCGCTACTTTTCACCCCTTATCATGCATTGACCACGCCATATATGAGCAAAAACGATCCACACAGGCTCTCCCGTAGTCCCAAACAGCGCTTCCATTAGTGCTTATCATTACTCCACCTCCAAAGCTTCCCCTCCCATTTTGCTCTGGAAGGCGTCATTTTAATTTTGCGCTTACAAACTCCTCAATATCTCTTTTCATCAACCGGTGTTTTGGATACACTGGCCGATATGAACGAAAAATTGAAGGTTCCACCGAACTCCAAAGAATCTGAGATGATGGTGCTTGGCTCTATGCTGACCCATGTCAACAGCTTAAATATTGCAGCAGATGGTTTGGATGATTCTGATTTCTATTTCTCTGAGCACAAGATCGTATTTGCAGCTCTTAAAGAGGCCTATCGCAATGACAGGCCTGCCGATGTCCATCTGATTGCAGAAGAGCTAAAAAGAACGGATAAACTCGAGAGCGTTGGAGGCGTTGCTTATCTAACAACGCTTGCTCAGTATGCAGGAACCTCTGCCTATATCGAAGAGTACTCTGAGCTTGTACATAGCAAGGCCACACTCCGCAGAATGATCTTGGCTGCACAGGAAGTGGAAAAAGAAGCTCTTGAAAATCCACAAGACGTCTCATCTGCTCTAGATGAAGCACAAAAGAAATTTTATGAGATCGGTCAGCGAGCAAACTCGAAAGATGGAACCACGATCGCAGAAATTCTAACGGGAGCAAAAGCTGCTTCAGAGATGCCCTTTCTAGAGGGTCTGCAAAAAAAACAAGAAGAGTTTCAAAACAGAGAACCCGGCGATCTCGGCATCAGCGGGATCTCCACCCACTTCGTTGATTTAGATAAGATGATAGGAGGACTAGCTCCTTCGAACATGATGATTATTGCAGGACGTCCTGCGATGGGAAAAACAGCCTTTGCAATCAATGTTGCCGAAAACATCTGCTTTAAAAATGGAATGCCTGTTGGGATTTTCTCATTAGAGATGACCGCAGAGCAGCTCCTTCACCGAATCATCTGCTCTCAATCAGAAGTGGAGTCTGACAAGATCAAAACAGGCTCTTTGAGTGGAGAGGAATATCAGAGAATCGTCTCTGTCGTTAACCATATCCAAAACTACACAATGGTAATCGATGACCAGCCAGGACTGAAGATTTCTGATTTGCGGGCGCGAGCACGACGTATGCGAGAGGTTTATGGAATTGAGTTTCTTGTTATTGATTACTTGCAGCTCATCAGCGGATCTGGTAGTGGACGCAGTATGGAAAGCAGACAAACCGAGATCTCTGAAATCTCTCGTATGCTCAAAAATCTAGCCCGTGAACTCAATATTCCCATCCTATGTGCATCCCAGCTCTCTCGAAAAGTAGAAGAGAGACAAGGACACCGTCCGATGATGAGTGATCTAAGGGAGAGTGGATCGATCGAGCAAGACAGCGATGTTGTTATGTTCCTCTTACGCCGTGAGTACTACGACCCTTATGATAAGCCGGGAATGGCAGAACTTATTATAGGAAAAAACCGTCACGGTTCTGTAGGAGATGTTCCTTTGACCTTCCGCAAAGAGCTCGGGCAATTCACAAATCATACTCCTATACAAAACAATGCCTCCAATGCAGAAGACGATGCCTTCGCAACCTTTGGCCCCGGTTAATTTTAATCTTTTCAGTTTTAGTAAAGCCTGATAAAAGAACCCTATGGCACTAATCACTCTTTCCAACCCAACGCGAAAAAAATTAACAGGAGCAACCCTTGTCCTGCTTGCTTGGATATTTTTCACTTCTGTCATAGCTCTATCGCGGACAGCAAGCGCAAAAAGCTCTGTTCCGACAGTGCTGTTTTTTCAGAATTTTGTGGGCATGATCCTAATTCTTCCTTGGGTGATTAAGGGAGAAAAAAAAGGCCTTCAACTCTCAAAAATCGGACTGGTTGTTCTTAGAAGTTTGGCCGGTTATATCAATTACGCATTTGTCTTTTTGGCAGTTAAGCGAATCCCCCTTGTGAATGTGGTTCTTTTGAGCAATGCAGCTCCACTCTTTATTCCTCTTATTATTTGGCTATGGAAACGAGTCCATCTTAGCAAAGGGCTGTGGACTGGCGTGATTATTGGGTTTGTTGGAATTGCAATTATCCTGCGCCCCACAGAAGAGATCATCAACATAGGCGCTTTATTTGCTCTAGGTGCGGCCATTTGCTTGTCAATCTCTATGATCGTACAAAGGCGGCTTGCCAAATCCCACCCTGTTCAACTCATCCTCTTCTACTACTTCCTAATTGGCTCAATTTTGAGTCTTCCATTTAGCTTTGAAACGTGGGGAGCACTTGATGGAAGTACTCTATTGCTCCTCCTAGGAATTGGTGTTCTATTCGCTACAGGGCAAATGCTCTTTGCAGCTTCTTTCAAATATGAAAAACCTTCCTTCTTAAGCTCATTCAACTATTCCGCTGTAGTCTATGGGGTGCTGATTGAATGGTTCTTCTGGGGACATCTTCCCAGTTGGATCACCATTGCAGGGATCCTCGTCGTCTGTACGGGCGGGATTATTACAATCACAAAGGGACAAGAGATCACTTCTGATAAGAAGGATCTATGAGCGCGTTGATCATCTCTTCTAAGTAGGGAAGAAGATCTGGGTATTGCACACTGAGCCAATTCTCGATTTTTTTCCCAACACGTAAAACCTCTCGTTGATAGTGCGCAGGATGAGCAGCTTTGTCATCACGCATAATCCGCCCTACATCAAAATGGATCACTCGATCGCCTACAAAGCCATAGTTGTGGCTTACCCCTGAATCTCGGTCCACAAACCCCTTTTTACACTGCACGACCACGTGTTCTAAAAGAGCTCGAATAGCCTCCAAAGCCCCTTCAAGATCCCCCTTTTGCATCAAAGCGGTAATCTTCTCATGAACAAGTAAACCTTTTTTCTGTAGAATGAACTCATAGCGATCAAGATTAATGGGAAATTTTTTACGCATCCGATCGTAGAGATTGACCTTTATGTGTAAATCTTTCGACTTATTCAGATGAATATAGACCAGTCCTGTCTCATCCCTAAGTTCATCGAAGGCTGTCTTATAGCTAGAGAAAAGCTCTTGATGACGTAAGATCCGCTTATCGATTTTACGAAAACGGTATTTCCCAAGACCCGGAAGAGGAACCCACTTCAACCAGTTCTTAGGGACAAGATGCTTCATCCGGAAAAATTTTAGCACATAATTACAATCTGCAGACTGGAAAGCGTAACACTCTGCCCCCGAGCCAAGATAGTTAAAGTCTTGTGATAAAATCGCATGGACCTCGACATCTTCCACATCAGAAAGTGGAGGAATAGCCCATCGAGTACGCGATTCAAAAGGTGAGCGAATCTTTGCTATGGAGAACCCTGGATTCTTTGCTTCGATGAAAGCATGGATTCCAAATAAAAGACAGATAGCTACAGCAATAGAGAAAAAAACGACCCATGTATTTCGTTTCATTCCATTCCCCCATACTATGAGCCCATAAGGGCTATGCGAAATAGAGTATTCATCATGGAAGCTGACCTCCTTTTAGGTCCAGAAGGAAATGCTCAACCAAATAATTAAAGTTTTTATTTAACAATTAATGCGACAAGCATTAGTTTGAAAAATAAAACCCCCGATTAGTTATGAAGCCCTCTGCCATTGCCTCCCTTTTGATTCTTGGAACTACTCCACTCTTCAGCTCCTGCTGTCCTGACCCTTGTTGCCCTTCTCCCGATCCTTGTGCCAAGTGCGTGCAGCTCTGGCCCGAATGCGGACCAAACAAAACAATCACACCCAATGCAGGACCTTGCGTTTCTAGAGGCTGGGATGCACATTTAACCGTCGACTTTATCTATTGGACTGCTCGAGAGGACAATTTAGAGTTTGCCTACAAAGAATCGGTCCAAACTCTAGGAAATGCCACAACTGTCACTAGCAAAGGAAGAACTTTTGATCCCGATTGGAACTTCCGGCCAGGATTTAAGATTGGCTTTGGTATTCTCCAAGATCACGATGGCTGGGACGTCTATGCAAACTACACCTGGTTCCGAGGTCGGAGTACAAAAAAAACCGTTACTTCTGACAGCCCAGCAACCGAAAGAATTTCTCCTGTTGGAGGAGTCACCGCAGCGGGAGGACTCAGCTCTATAGAAAAAATGAGCGCTAATTGGGATTTAGATTTTAACACTGTTGATCTGGAACTAGGACGCAATTTCTTTATCAGCAAATACTTAAAGCTTCGTCCTCATTTTGGTCTCAAAGGATCCTGGATCGACCAAGATTACACAGTCGACACAACAGGCAGCTTTGATACCATGTCCTCTTTGGGGCAAAGCAAAAATGAAATTGATACCTGGGGTATCGGCATTCGAGCAGGCCTAGATACTGCTTGGCATATGACAAGGTGTTTTAGCTTTCTCGGAGACATCGCAGTCAGCGCTCTTTGGGAACGCTTTGAAGTAAACGGTAAAGCGAGCAATGCTCCATCCATTGTAGGAGCCAACACTCCCATTACTCTACTCAATGTAGAAAACAACTTCTTCACAGTTAAACCTGTTGTCGAACTTCTCATAGGTTTCCGCTGGGAAACTTGGTTCTGCTGCGATTCCTACCATTTCTCTTTAGATGCTGGTTGGGAGATTCAATGGTGGTCTGACCAGAATCAGTTCTTTCTCTCTGATTTAGAAGCACGTACAGGAGATCTCTTTACACACGGACTTACACTGCGATTCCGTTTCGACTTCTAGGAAAAGCTCCTTAAACAGCAAAAGCAATTCTCATGCAGCGCTTTACACCTGCATTTAAATAATTAGTTTGAAAAACTAAAACCTAGGTAGTAAATTAAAACTATAGAGACAATCTCTAATTATAGGAGTACTACTATGAAAAAACTATTTGCTAAACCTGTCGCACTAGCACTACTTGCTGCAACTTTAGGCCTTGGCGCCTCTGCAGATCTGCTAGCTGGATGTAACGGTGGATGCGGCACTTGCTGCCCTAAGCCTTGCTGCAAGTCAAGATCTTGCAACCCTAAGCCTTGTAAGCCAAAGTGTGAATGTAAGCGCTGCTGCCCTAAAGGAAACTGTAACGGACGTTAATGTCCAGATTTCCTAGTGCACTTTTACGCATAGGAGTGTCAGATCATCGTGTTGCGGTGCATCCTGGCAGAATCGACCCACCTCAGCAATGAGTTGATCGACAAGATCCTGTGGTTGTAAAGCCGGTGATGCTTTCAAAAATTCAAAGAGGCGGCTCTTTCCGAAGAGCTCGCCTTTTTCATTGTGAGCCTCAAGTATTCCATCTGTATAGAGGAATAAGTAGCTGCCAGAGGGAAGATTCACAGTTTGCACTTCAACATGTCCTATCACATCGGCTCCCAACGCAATTCCTGCTGTAGTGAGCTCTTCTATCTCTCCATTCTGATGAAGCAAGATAGCAGGTAGATGTCCTGCACAAGAGTATGTCAGCTGTCTGTCCTCTACATGATAAAATCCGACCCAGACTGTCACAAAATTCCCCGTGTCTCCCGTATCTTCACAAAATAGATTGTTGCTCTGAAGCACTACTTCTGAAAGCTCTTCTTTAGCTTTTGCGTGACCTCGAAGCATACTCCTTACAATCAATGAATAGAGGCAAGCCGAGATCCCCTTATCCGAACCATCAGCAATCGCAAGCATCATATGCTCTTCATCAATGAAGAATAGATCATAGAAGTCTCCAGCAACCTCTTTAGCTGGAACAAATCCAAGGCCAAATTCAATATTAGAAAATTGGGGAACAGTTCTTGGAAGCAGCTGTTTTTGTACATCATGCCCAATTTGTAATTCTCTAAATAGAATCTCTCTTGCTACTCGTTGATTTTTCGCCTCTTCCATGTTGAGCAGTAGAGTATCTAGCATCTGGTTGAAATTATTGCCCAGTGTATTGATCTCAAACCCATATCGGTCTTCTCTATAACGCCCCTCATATTCTTGTGCTTTTACTCCGTCCATTATATGAGCTAGTTGGTTTAAAGATCTGGCCATCCGCTTGGTAAGCCACCAAGTTCCAACTCCTCCAACTACAATAATGCAGGCAAAAATAGCTAGAAGGTGGTGGAAAAGACTCTCTCCTTCCATCAGAGAAACTTGCTCTTGTGATAAGCCTATTTGGAGAAGGAAGGTAGTCTTAGAGAAAGGTATCACAATAGCTAATGGTCGATTTCGTAGTGCCCGAGCTTCTAAAAAACCCGCTTTTCCTTCCTCTTCCTTCAGTTTTGAGAGAGAAAATTGTTTAACTACACTCTGATCAAACCTCGGCTCTGTTGAGAAAATAAGTAAATTGGATGGGGTAATAATCGAAGGGATAAAACGACTGTCTGGAGCAAATTGCGCAAGCCATGTGTCTGCATATACGCTTAATCCTCTGATCTCATTGTCAAGCCGCTTTACAATAAAAATCTCCTCTCTATTAGTAAATGGGTTGACTCCAGAAAAAACTAAGCTACCTAATTGACTAGCCTCTTCTAATTGAGAGGTGAAAAAAGCCCCCTTTCCCTCCATTTCTTGTTTGGTAGAAAAGGAGCAAGTGAAAGATTCATCAAAGATAAATTTTGTCGATATGCTTTGATCACCTAGCTCTTTAGTAAAATTTTCGAGTTGGGTTAGGCGAAAGGAGTGCCACTGATCGAAAAGCGTCTTACTTGAATCTCCTACTAATTCAAATTGAGAAAATACCGTATTGAGCGTCAGCTTCCAATCTCGATTCCAGATCAAAACAGAATAGAAAATAAGGGGGGCAACAATCAATACGAGGCAGATCAAAATCACCCTGCGTACTAACGAGCCATAAAATTTCTTTTTTGCCATGCTCTTCTGTTGTATAGTTCTGTTTGTCATGCTAACAAAAGAAATCAACAGCCTGCAACATCCAATTGTTAAAACTTTTGTTAAATTGCGCACTTCGCGCAAATTTCGCTATGCCCAAAAGCGAGTAGTCATTGCAGGAATCAAGCAAGTAGTCGAAGCTCCCCATATTGAAACTCTTCTGGTCAAGAAAGGGGAGCCTCCTGTTTCTTTAGCTAAAGAAGTATTTGTTGTGACAGATGCTATTTTAAAGAAAATCACAGGACTCGAAACCCCAGAGCCTATGGCTGCAATTGTTCCTATGCCGGATTGGAGTCCTCTCACTGGAAAAAATGCGATCCTTGCTCTGGATGGGATCAGCGATCCAGGCAACCTCGGCACCCTTTTACGTAGTGCGCTTGCCCTGGGATGGGGAGGAGCTTTTCTCACAGAAACCTGCGTCGACCCCTTCAATGACAAAGCTCTCCGCTCTGCAAAAGGAGCTACATTTAATCTTCCCCTTAAGATCGGCGACATCAATGAACTCACTGCCTTGATTAGAAATGAAAACTTTACTCCTCTTGTCGCGGACATGGGAGGAGCGCCTCTTTCCGAGGTTTCCAATATCTCCAAGCCTCTTCTCATTCTGGGGAACGAGGCGAAGGGAGTTTCTGAAGAACTGAAAGAACGCTATCAAAAAATTTCTGTCCCTATTCAGGGGATTGAATCTTTAAATGTTAGTGCTGCCGGCTCGATTCTCATGTATAATCTGGGAAGAGACCTATGAAAAAAAATTATCTTGATGAAGAAGAGGCCTTTCATGGCGACGAGAGAAAGGAGCTTCGCCAAGAGCGGAAGATTCTCTCAAAAAAAGATCGCTCCAAATATAAAAAGACCGATCTAGAAAAGAAAAAAAAGACTCCTCCTAAAGGCGATCAGTTCAGGCGAGGTCGTATACTTGCCATCATGGCTGATGGCATACTAGTTGATTTTGAAGACGAACTCTATACCTGTAGCCTACGCGGAGCACTCAAGAAGGAAACCCTACGCAGCAAAAATCTTATTGCCGTAGGAGATTTTGTCCTTTTTGAACCGCAAAAAGATCTCACAGGCAGCATCGCCTATGTCGAAGAACGTCACTCCGTCTTATCACGCGCTGATCAGATTTCTCGGCGCAAAGAACAGCTCATTGCAGTAAATATCGATCAGGTTTTAATCACAGCCTCCATCGTATCTCCCACATTAAAACCAAATCTAATTGATCGGTATATTATCGCTGCCAGAAAAGGGGACATGGAGCCGATCATTGTTATCAATAAAATTGACCTTCTTAGTGAATCCCCTGAAGAAAAAGCGCTGTTTGATCAAGTTATAGAAGTCTACCATGATCTAAAGATCCCCATTTTCCCCGTTAGCACCATCACTAATGAAGGAATTGACGCTCTGAAAAAGGCGATGGAGAAAAAATCCTCAGTCTTTTCCGGGCAGTCTGGAACAGGGAAAAGCTCCCTTATTAATACCATCACAGGATCTGAGCTACTTACTGGAAAAGTCGTTGCAAAAACGCGGAAAGGATCCCACACCACGACACATACACACCTTCTTCCTATCGAAGGAGAGGGATTTTGCGTGGATACTCCCGGCATCAAAAGTTTCGGCATCTGGGATTTAAAAGAAGAAGAAGTTCAACACTTTTTTTCCGAAATTTCTGCATTTGCAGAGCAATGCAAATTTCCTAACTGCTCTCATATGCATGAACCCGATTGTGCAGTAGAAAGGGCTATCGAGAAGGGGGGGATTTCGCGCTTGCGTTTTGACTCTTATTGCGCTTTAATAGCGAGTTTAAAAGGAAACCTTAAGAGATAACTTATATGGCTGTCATCA
Source organism: Chlamydiota bacterium (assembly GCA_021772375.1). Taxonomy (GTDB): domain Bacteria; phylum Chlamydiota; class Chlamydiia; order Chlamydiales; family Rhabdochlamydiaceae; genus Sacchariniichlamydia. The sequence continues at coordinate 20,925 of JAJFME010000047.1, forward strand.
AATACATCGATGCTTTGGAAATTCTAGATTCACGGGGCAATCCAACAATCCAAGTAACTGTTACCACAGACACAGGTGCGACGGGCACTGCGTCCGTCCCTTCTGGTGCTTCAACAGGAGAAAATGAGGCAGTAGAACTACGCGACAAAGACAAAAACCGCTACTTCGGCAAAGGTGTTACAAAAGCTGTTGCAAATGTAATGGGACCTCTAAGCGCCCTTCTCATTGGAAAAAATATTTTCGACCAGATCCATATCGACCAAGCAATGATCGAAGCAGATGGTACACCAAATAAATCAAAATTCGGAGCGAACTCCATTCTTGGTATTTCCCTGGCAGCTGCAAGAGCTGCAGCGGATGAACGTGAGATGCCCCTCTATCGCTACATTGGGGGTCTCCATGCACACGTCCTCCCTTGTCCTATGATGAATATCATCAATGGCGGTGCCCATGCGGACAACATGCTCGATTTCCAAGAATTTATGATCCGTCCAATCGGAGCTCCTGCTTTTAGCGAAGCGATCCGCTGGGGTGCTGAGATTTTCCACACGCTAAAAGCCCTTCTTCAAGAAGAGGGACATGCTACTTCTGTTGGAGATGAAGGCGGATTTGCTCCTAATCTCGACTCTAACGAAGCAGCTCTTGACTTTATCGTTAAAGCCATCGAGAAAGCGGGCTTTAAAACGAGCCAAGTTTCTATCGCCCTTGACTGCGCTGCATCCGAATTCTATGACAAGTCTGAGGGGCGCTATGTCGAAATGAAGAAAAAGAAAAAAGGAGAGTCCTACAACGCTCGCACAGCAGAAGAACAAGTCCTCTATCTATCCTCTCTTTGCGACAACTACCCGATCGATTCTATCGAAGATGGCCTTGCTGAAAATGACTGGGATGGATGGAAGATCCTTACAGAAAGACTCGGTGACAAAGTTCAAATCGTAGGAGATGACCTTTTTGTGACTAATACTCGCTTTCTTAAACAAGGGATCGAGCAAAGCGTTGCAAATGCCATCCTTATCAAAGTAAATCAAATTGGGACGCTCACAGAAACACTTGATACGATTGAACTAGCCAAACAAAATGGCTACACAACTATCATCTCCCACCGCTCAGGAGAAACAGCCGACTCGACCATTGCAGATATTGCTGTTGCAACAAACTCTGGACAAATCAAGACAGGCTCTTTATCTCGCTCAGATCGAATCAGTAAATACAATCGATTGTTAGCCATCGAAGATAAGCTCCGCTCCTCTTCGATCTACTACAAGACCAGTAAATAGCGTTACTCGCGGCCTTTGTTCTCTAGCTCGGTGTTAACGTAGCTCATTTTATAGAGAGGCTGCGTGGTGATAAACGTGACATGTGCTTCAATTACACCCATTGGCTGAGCAAGAGTGATCTCCCAAATATCTGAGAGCAAGAAGCCTACTTGGGAGACAAAGTCACCCTGATTAACATAGGAAACCTGAGGCGGTTTTTTTTCTGCTGGAATTTCCTTCCATCTCTCTAGCATCTGCTGCGACACCCCAGGTGGATTAAAAGCAGTAGAAACACCTTTCTTACTAAGCAAATCATGCTCGTAAATCGCAGTGTAATAGACAAAAACTCCGCCCAGACTAAATCCAATAGCTCTAGCTGGGGTACCCGCACCGTGCATCTTCTCTAGCCAATCATGAATAGCCCTTTGTCCCCGTAAGAAAGTTGTATATCCAGGACCTGCTATATCGAGGTCACTCAAAACAGAAGCCCATCCCTTCTCAGAAGTGAGATTAAGGTCTGTTCCCCGAAATAAAAGAATGGGCGGCTCCTCTCCCGCTTCCTCTGGAACAAGTCCAAAGGCAGGCATGCCACGCCAAAGATCGATCACCTCATCTACGAGATAGGTCTGCGCTTTTTCTGAAGAAGTGGCAATCGAAAGTTTCATCCCTTTTTTTAAGGGACGATATGCCATCACCTTAGTTAGAGCTTCATCAATAGAAAAACGACGCTGCTCTTTGTCTGTAATTTCATCTTCAATCGAGTTTAAAAGACACTGCGTTACCTGAATATCCCTCTCAGAATCTGTCACGATCCCTACAATCGGATGATAAATAGAAAAATAACCATAGTTCAAATCAAAATTACGCAAGTCCTCTTCTTTGACTTGGTACATTTTTTGCACCAGAGGCTTTTCCAGCTGATAAGGATGATTTTTGGGTGAAAGAGCCCAAGTGAATAATTTATCCCAGCCCTTGATTGCTTTAACACGCATCTCAGCAAGAGCCTTAGACTCATCAGGCTCTCTTAAGATAGTGGGACATTGATCAGCAAGACAGGCAGATGATACATTCAAACAAGCCAGAATGCTCAACCCCAAAACTAGATGCTTTTTCATAGATTTAGCGACGACTTTTCTCCATTAGAAAAAGAACCAAACCATTAGCATCTTGGTAGTTGACATAGGTTTGAACGTCTTCCGCCCTTACATCCAGGCTTTCAGAAAATCCTAGGACATACTTGTTTACATTGTTTGCTCGAATCTCTAACTTAAGACGATCTGCAAGACCATCTATAAAGCCATTCCATTTGAAACCGCTGTTGCGGATCTGAAACATACAATAGACAAGGCGAGGATCATTAAAAACAGCCCCCAAAAAGCGCAAAGGATGCACATGGTTCACTTCTTGTCCTAAGCGCTCAAGCCGCTTTTTCTCAAACAGGAGCTGAAATACATTGTTATCAGCCATAGTTGTCAAAATTGCGTTGATCTTCTGCTTATCTTCCACGGAAATGGGAAGCCTCTCATACGCGCTAAGTTCACCCTCTGGTACATTGCTAGTTGTAAAAGTAGGCTGCTCTAAAAAAGCAGACAAATCTTCCACACAAGGGGAAAACTTCTCTGGAGCTTTTTCTTCTCCTTTGCTTGCTTGGAGAGTCTCTGCAGTTTCTTGCGCTACGATTTTTCCAACAGAGCTTTCTGGAATAGCCTCCAGAGACTCTGTCTCCAGAATAGCCACAACTTCATCTTCGCAAGGTTCTGCATTATATTCGAGGTTATCACCCTCCTCAGGAATAGAGGTCATCTCTTCTTTGGAAGAGTATTCAGGGATTATCGCTACCTGCTCTACAAGTAGGTCTCCAGAAACATTGAGTAGATCACCAACTTGGGTGCCCTCTTCAACCGAAAGTGTGGCAAGAACAGCCACTGTCAAAATTCCCAACATATCTATCTCCTCGTTGGGCGCTACCATATCGATTTCGTGAATTTATGGACAAATTTTTTTCGATTTTCTAAACAGGAAAATATGAACAAATACATACTACTTGGGCTATCGCTCACAGCAACTAGCCTTACGGCTGCCCCTTTCTTCAATAACAACTCTTCGGCCCCGTCCATTGAACAAGATTGCATACTGCCTTCTACCGAGAGAGAAAAAGAACTTTTTAAAGCTCTTACAAAAGAAAACAAACGCCTCTATAACTCTCTCGATTGTAAAGGGAAGCGCAGAGCACTTTCTCTCTCTAGACAGCTTCGCGATAAAAACCAAGCAGTCCAACAGGCTGCGAAAGAGACGGGAACTCGCCAAAAGGATGAGTATCCCAACCAAAAAGACTTTCAAAAACAGCTCCAAGAGCGTTCAGGCCAAGATGCTTACAACAAAAGATACGGATATTAAGTTTTACCTATTGTAAGACTTTGTCTAGAGACAATAAAGGAAACAAAGACACGGGCTTGGATATTAGATCCATTGTCGGATTGCATTCTTTTTCTAGCTTTTGCTACCTGTATATTCCTTTCATCTCCAGCTTTTTTTCACTGGGGGACACAAAAACTGCCTTCTCTCTCTTTAGCCCCAGGGAATACGCATTAAAATTTAATCTTGAGAGATAATGCTCTTGTGATAGAGAGTAGATACCTTTATTCCCTAGGAGGTATCACATGATCACGCAAGATTTGGTCAGTCTTTTTGGAGATATGACTGACCCCAGACTA
>JAJFME010000048.1 GCA_021772375.1 Chlamydiota bacterium
CATTGAGAAGGCTGGCTCTTAATCTACTCAAGCAGGACAAAACAATAAAAGTAGGGGTTAGAGGAAAAAGACTAAGGGCAGGATGGGACTCAACCTATCTGGCAAAACTTATAGCTTAGATTTTAATGCGTATTCCCTGTCTTTAGCCCCTTATCCTACCAATTATATTTGGCCTTGTTCCCCCCCCTCTCTCGCTGCGGGCATGAAAACCCACAGAAAATAGAATTCATCTTTGTTTTATATTGAACCAAATAAAAATTAAGGTTATTAATACAAATTATGGGCAACCTTTTGTTTTAACAGTGTCCTTTAAAAACAAAAGATCAAAAAAACCCAAGAAAACTTTTATCCCACACACTCTCATACGGAGGAGAGACTGTGCAAACAGCAAAACATGGTGTATTTTTATTTGGAGAGGCTGAGAAGGGAGAGCTATGCACCCCCTTAAGAGTTCGCTCTCTTGTGGAACTAGCCGAACAGCTCGGTAATCCCCCCGATGAAAGTATCGGCATCGACTATGCCGTTCAAACGCTTCTGTATAAAAGGGAGCTGGTCTTCTACCGCGTACGCGAAGAGGGATTCAGTAAGGAAGACTACCTTCGTGGTGTAAAGCTGCTTTACAACTATGGAAACAAGACGCGCCTTTCAGCAATTTGTCTACCTGGAGTAGGCGATCGCGAGGTCATTGAAGCAATCGCCCCTATTTGCAAGAAGATGAAGACCCTTCTCGTTCTCTCAGAGAAGGATCTATACGACTACTTGACAGCATCAAAGTATTGAGTCAGCCCATCCTGCGTTGGCTTCATAGATTTAGAACCTGCAGTCCAGTTTGCTGGGCAAACTTCCCCATGATTTTCATGGAAAATCAATGCATCGAGAAGGCGAAGAGCCTCATCCACAGAACGACCAATCGGAAGGTCATTGACTAGTTGATGCCGAATGACCCCTTGCTTATCAAGCAAGAACTGTCCACGGTAAGCCAGCCCTTCATCTTCTTTGAGAACATGATAGTGGCGTGAAATGGATTTGTTTAGGTCCGAGATAATGGGATATTCTACTCCTTCAATACCCCCCTCTGTTTTAGGCTGTTTGATCCACGCTGCATGGGTATACCAACTATCAACAGAGCATCCTACAACTTGAGCACCTCTTTTATGGAACTCATCAAGTCGCTCTTGAAATGCATGCAGTTCGGTTGGGCAAACAAAAGTGAAATCGAGAGGGTAGAAGAAAAATAGAACATACTTCCCCATGAGATCATCGAGAGAAAACTCATCAACAATCTTTCCTTTCACAACGGCTTTTGCCTTAAAATGTGGTGCTTGTTTTCCAACTAATAAATTTGACACGAAACTTAACCTCCAAAATATGCTTTAGCATTTGATAACCAATCTTCTTTCCCAATCGTAGTCTCCTCGCCATGCCCAGGAATCACCCGAGTCTCAGAGGGAAGCTGTGCAAGCTTATCCAAAGATTCCCACATGCGCTCTGGCGAAGAATTAGGAAAATCCAATCTCCCAATTGTACCCTGAAAAAGCGTATCTCCTGAAATCAATGTATTCTCTTCAGGAAGATAGAAGCAGACTCCTCCCGGGCTATGCCCTGGCGTATGCAAGACTTCTAGCTTGAGCTTCCCAACAGAAATCTGTTGACCATCTTCTAAAAAATGATCCGGCTCCACAGGCACAATATCTGTTAAAAGCGGAAGACCATCAGATCCAGGAGCCCCTAAATTCGGAGCATCAAGCTTATGAACAAAGAGAGGGACTCTCAGCTTTTTTTTTAAAAAAGCCATGTCTGCCGTGTGATCCCAGTGCGAATGGGTCAGCAAAAGCATCTCTATGCTAATTCCCAACTGTTCGGCTTTTTTCAGGAACCACTCTCCACTGCCCGGAGGGGCGTCAATGACAACTCCCTTGTGGGTTTGGCTGCAACCTAGCAAGATACCATTGGTGAGAACGGGTCCAGAGCAAGTGATCTCTAATAGCATTGCACCGGAGAGGATTCGAACCTCTGACCTCACGGTTCGTAGCCGTGTGCTCTATCCAGCTGAGCTACCGGTGCGGAAAATGACCTCTCATGATGTCCGGAAACCCTATTTTTGCCAAGGAATTTCTGTTGCAGGAGCTCTCTATATCTGATATACTCCCGCAAAAATTAATTTCAATTATGTCTACAGAAGTCGATTGGGCCCAGCAATGGGCAACCCACGCTCCGGAATTCAGAAATGGACAAGCTCACGTCTGCCTCCCCAATCAAAAAATTCTTAAGCTTTTTCCAGGACCTGGCTTTGGTGATTTTTCGCACCCAACTACCCAACTTGTCATCGAACTGATGCCCCAATACGTTGCTGACCAGATCATTCTTGATATTGGCTGCGGAAGCGGGATCCTCTCAGTTGCAGCAGATAAAATGGGGGCTTCAGAAGTCTATGCATGCGATATAGATCCCGAAGCGCTCCTCCATACTCAAAAAAACGCAGCAGCTAATGCCTCTTCCCTCTCTACCTCTATTCCAAAAGCTTTTGCATGCAAACCCGTTATCTTGATGAACATGATCTCTTCCGAGCAAGATATCGCCTGGCAAGAGCATGCCCACCCATTTACTACATTAATAACTTCAGGAATCCTCGCATCCGATAAGACAAGCTATCTCGCATTTGCCAAGCAAAACCATTGGCAACTCATCAAGATCCGTGAATCCAACGGATGGCTAGGATGCGTATTTAAGGAAAACACCCCCCTATGAGCAAGAAAAGATATCACATACTAGCTTGGGCCATTTGGTTCTTAAGCTCTCTATTCATGTTTTATAAATATGCGATTGAAGTCTCTCCAAGCGTAATGACTTCTCATCTCATGGGAGAATTCAATATCGATGGAGCTCAGCTTGGGAACTTGGCCGCTTGCTACTTCTACGCCTATCTTCTTATGCAAATCCCTGCTGGCCTTCTAGTTGATCGCTTTGGTCCTCGACGGGTAACAACCATCGCTATTGCCATCTGCGGCCTTGGGACGATCCTATTTGCTAGTTCAAATATCCTATTCTTAGCACAAGCAGGACGCTTCCTATCTGGACTTGGGGCAGCCTTTGCAGCTCTTAACTGCCTAAAACTCACTGCCAACTGGTTCCCCGCAAACCGCTTTGCTGTTATGGCCGGACTCATGATGACCCTCGGCATGCTCGGAGCTGTTGGGGGACAAGCACCTCTCTCAGCCTTCATCAATGCCCTCGGCTGGCGCGATGCCCTATTTGCTATCGGAGTTGCAGGCGCGATCTTTTCAGTTGTATTCTGGCTTGTTGTCCGTGATCATAGCAAGCATCATATCCATATCAATCTCTCCCCTTCAGGCAGTAGCCTCTGGGAGAGCTGTAAAGCAGTCTTCACAAGCAAACAGTCTTGGCTCCTCTCCATCTATAGTGGACTTGCCTTCGCTCCGATCACAGCCTTCGGTGGATTGTGGGGCGTGCCTTTTATCTCAGAGGCATTCGAGCTGTCTAAAACTCAGTCCGCTAATATTACCTCTCTCCTGTTCATTGGCTTTGCGATTGGAGCTCCTCTTTGGGGCTGGTTTTCTGATTTCATCGGCAACCGAAAAAAAATCATGTATGTTGGAACGGCTCTTTCAGCGATTGCCTTTTCGATCATTCTGTATGTGCCTATCTCAGTATGGCTCTTAAGTGCTACAATGCTCGCCTTTGGCTTTTTCCTAAGCACCTTCCTTGTTTGCTTTACCATGATCAGAGAGATCAATGCTCCAACCGTTGCCGCAACAGCTATCGGCTTTATGAATGCCTTTGATGCCCTCCTTGGATCACTCTCCGACCCTCTTACAGGGAAATTCCTAGATATGGGCTGGCAAGGAAAAATGGTTGATGGTGCGCGTGTATTTTCCATCACCACCTACAAGTGGGCACTGACTACTATCCCTATTTACCTAGTAATCGCAGTAGGACTTCTCTTTTTCATTAAAGAGACTCACTGCAAGAGCTCTTATCCGAGTACTATGCCTTAGGTTGAGGCAACCGGCTATAAAGACAATCTCCAAGAATACGACGAGGATGCGATCTACATCCGTGATAGAATCATCATTGTCGCCTCTGGAACAAAAGTCACACACAATCTCGCCCCCTAACTATCAACTACTTACGACGCATGTTGCAAATTGTAACGGCAGCTGTTACAATTTGCAACATGAGGTATGTGAACTATGTTACATCGATTTATTGAAGAAGAATTAGAGTCCTATCTAGACATCATGCCTGTCGTATTGATGACAGGTGCGAGACAAACGGGCAAAACAACATTAATGGAACTACTCTGCAAAGAACGAGGCTATACCTTTTATACTTTTGACGACGATCTTGTTCTTTCAAGCGCAACAAGAGATCCTTCGGGATGGCTTGCTTCTATCCCCAAGCCGGTTATTATCGATGAAGTGCAAAGAGTGCCTGAAATTTTTCTACCCATTAAACGGGACGTGGATCAAAACCGAGCGCCTGGACGCTATCTTTTGACGGGATCAGCCAACCCTCTTTTACTCCCTCGCTTAGGAGATTCTTTAGCTGGAAGAATGGGAATCATTCCTCTATACCCTTTCTCTCAAGGAGAAATCCGAGAGCAAAAAGGACAATTTATCGAAACAATCTTTGCTGAAGACCTCCTTCCGCGATCTTTCGTACCTCTTCAAATCCAGACTCTTTATGACATCATCCTAAGAGGGGGATTTCCGATTGCACAAACATTAGCGAACTTAAGTGATGTCAACCGCTGGGTCCGTGCCTACTTACAAACAATGATGGAACGCGATGTACGCGATATTTCTAATATTGAGGGGCTACGTGAACTCCCCCGTCTTTTCCATCTACTTGCAACTCGCACTGCGAATCTTTTGAACATGGCCGATCTCTCTCGCTCCTTAGGTATTTCCCAGCCTACACTGAAGCGATATATCCGCCTGTTAGAAACTCTCTATTTTGTCTATCTATTGCCAGCCTGGTATTCAAACCTTGGCAAGCGGATTATAAAGTCTCCCAAACTGCATGTTTGCGATACGGCGATCTTATCCCAGCTCTTAGATATCAACAAAGAGCGGCTTGCCAATACACCATCTCTAGCTGGACAGTTACTTGAAAGCTTCGTTTTTACCGAACTGCAAAAGCTCAGAAGTTGGGCCAAAACTTCCTTTGAGCTGTTTCATTTTCGTGATGGTGTTTATGAAGTGGATTTTGTTCTAGAAAAACCCGACGGATCAATTACTGGAATTGAAGTGAAAAGTGGAGCAACGATCCGCTCAGATGATTTCAAAGGGCTAAAGCATCTAAAAAAACTGGCCGGTAAAAAATTCCATCGCGGCATTGTCTTGCATCTGGGTCATCAAATGCAGCAACTCGAACCCAATCTATGGGCCATGCCCATCCAATCTTTCTGGGAGTAAAATATGATTCATATTGGAAATGATTAGATTCCTTCTAGGAAACAAAAAGGAGCTAGAAATAATGAACAGTGTAGCCCCAAAAAAGCCCGAGAGCCTTTACTCCTCGGAATGAAGGTAACTCCACCACCTGATCAGATGTTCTGCAGCAGTCTTTTTACAGCCCGCTTAAAACTAAGCTTTTTTAACCTTCCGGATGGGTCTTGTGTTTCTAGATCGGACCATTCTTCCGGAGAGGCATTATCAATCCAACCAGATAAGTTTTTCTCAAAAGTTTTAGACCACCTCGAGTACTGTTGGGACAAAATATCAAGCTCCATAATACTCCGCTCTGAAAATTCTCCGAGCTGCGTAGCTGCGTAGCTGCGTACCAAATTCCATAGAGATCTTTAACCTTCTTCAACGAGCTTTTTCTCTTTGTAAAGGTAAGTCCTTTGTGAAACATCCATGCTCCCGGAGAAACGACCCGTCCTATTCGGCCCGAATAAGTTTGAAACTCTATCGTCATCTGCAAACTCAAATTCAAATAGCTTAAGGGTTGAGCAACTACACCCGCTATGACAATATTTTTGCTCTTATCATTTCGGGCAGCTGAATCAGTCAAAAACTCAATCTCCACCTCTGTACCATTAATCTCTTTTACATATGCCTCTGTAGCAGGAACATCCATGCTTTTAAAAATATGAATAAATCCTGCTTCATTAAGATATTTAGCAATATTCTTGTCCGATACTACTGGAGTCTTTCGAGAAATAAGAGAATCAATGTCCCTTGTCCCTACTGGAGAATTTTTCAACTGCTGATCAGCCAGATACAACTTATAGATGAACAGAGCATAACCACCCCCAATAACAACCCAATTACACCACGGACCTATCGAACTTAGAAATTCTGAAATGACCTTATCTTCCTTTTCAAGATTCATCGTAAACCTCTTCTATAAATACGCTGCAGCGCAGGAACACGTTCTATCATAAACTCCGCCTGCTCTAGCCCACGCAACGGAAAGTGATATAGATCCAAACAAGTTAAAAAAATTGGACAAATTTTCAGCCTCCCGTCCCGGCTTGCTCCAAGATTAAGTAAGGCTTTATAATAGGGCTCTACCAATAGAACCTCATACCCCCTTTCTTGAGGCTCTAATTGAAGGATTTTCTCAAGATCTGGCTTAACGAGCGGATCCAACATGTACAATTCAAGAGTGTTCAAATTAGTATTTTGATACTTATGAGCTGCGGCTGCAGAATGAAGAGCTAAAGCTGTCTTCTGCGCTAAAGTCGATTTTTCTAATATTTCAATTAGTTCTTCCCTTCCCTGTAATCCAGATCGATAAGTCCACATCTTACACTTTCTCACGATGTGATATGCTTTAATCCAGCTTTCGAAAAGAAGACGTGGACTTTTGAAGAAAAATCGCTTAGCAGTTCTTATTCCTTGAGTACTAAGTACCCCCTTTAGCACCAAGATCCCAAAAGTCTTTTGGACCAGGCCAACACTTACCCCATTAGCTTTAGCCACTTCTCTTAAGGAAAAACCTTCCTCTTTGTCTAAGCCAACTGTTAAAAGCCAAACTAGAATAAGGGCCGATTTGTCAGCATAGACATTGCCTTCACCGGAAGACTCATTCGAACCTACCAAAAACTGACCCTTCATACTGACCCCCTACTATTCACTAATCTACACTGTTCACTATTTATTGAACAGCTGGAAATAATGAACAGTGTAGCCCCAAAAAAAGCCCGAGAGCATTCCCCTCGGGCTTTTTCATAAACACAGATTTAGCTTATTAGAAGCCGCCCATTCCAGGCATGCCTCCCATTCCACCCATCCCAGGCGGCATACCACCACCCATTCCATCCATTGGAGGGGCATCGCTTTTTGGCTCTGGCTTATCGGTGATCATGCATGAGATCGTAATCAAAACCCCTGCAATTGATGAAGCATGCATGAGAGCACTCTTCGTTACAAGGACAGGATCGATCACGCCATCTTGAATCAAATCACTGAAGGTGTCAGTTAGACCATTATATCCAAAAGCTCCTTCCTGTTCAGAAATCTTTTCAGCAATCATATTTCCTTGCTTGCCACAGTTAGATGCTATGGCGATAGCAGGAGCATAAGCCGCTTCTTGCAAGATCTCTACTCCGATCATCTCCTCGTCTCCAAGCTTAAGGGCATCAAGAGCCTTTACCGCTCGGATAAGGGCTACTCCACCACCTGGAATGATCCCTTCCATGACAGCTGCGCGTGTTGCGTGAAGAGCATCGTCTACGCGTGCTTTTTTCTCTTTTAACTCTGTTTCAGTAGCAGCACCTACATGGATGACAGCAACTCCTCCAGAGATTTTAGCAAGACGCTCTTGTAGTTTCTCCTTATCATAGTCGGATGTGGCAGCTGAGATCTCAGTGCGTAGCTGCTGTGCACGCTCTTGAACCTTATTAGGCGCTCCTTTTCCATCTACGATCACGGTCTCATCTTTTGAGATTTTAATGATTTTGGCCTGTCCAAGTACTTCTGGACCTACTTCCTCCATTTTGAGTCCCACTTCTTCACTAACAACCGTAGCACCTGTTAAAATAGCAATGTCTTCAAGAACAGCTTTTCTTCTGTCTCCAAATGCAGGAGCCTTTACAGCACAAACTGGCATCCCTGCTTTGAGTTTATTGACAACGAGTGTGGCAAGTGCTTCTCCATCAATATCTTCAGCAATAATGAGAAGTGGCTTTGGGTTGTCGCCCATGACTTTTTCTAGAAAAGGAACGAGGTCACTAGCATTCGAGAGCTTTTTGTCTGTGATCAATATTTGAGCATTGTCCAGTTCAACAGCCATTTTCTCTGCATTAGTAATGAAGTAAGGGGAGACATATCCCTTGTCAAATTGCATTCCTTCAACCACTTCAAGAATGGTTTCGATCCCTTTTGCTTCGCTGATTGTGATGGTTCCATCTTTACCCACTTTTTCCATTGCATCGGCAATGATCGAGCCTACTTCTTGGTCGTTATTAGCAGAAATCGTTGCGATCTGTTTGATCTCTTGTGGACTGCTTACTTGCTTTGCCTGTGCGCTAAGGGCGTCACAAAGGACTTTAGCTCCTTTTTCGATCCCTTTTTTCACTTGCATAGGGTTGGCACCTGCAATCACGTTCTTTACACCCAGGCTAAAGATTGCCTCGGCTAAAACAATCGCAGTCGTTGTTCCGTCTCCAGCGACATCAGCTGTTTTAGAAGATGCTTCTTTTACAAGAGAGACTCCCATGTTCTCAAACTTGTCCTTCAGGGTAACTTCTTTGGCAACTGTGACCCCATCTTTCGTGGACAGGGGACCACCGAAGCCCTTATTAATCACCACGTTGCGTCCCTTAGGACCTAATGTGGTGATTACAGCCCTAGCAAGGATTTTGACCCCGGCAAGGATTGATTTAAGCGCATCTTCGCGGAATTTTAACATCTTTGTCATCGAGTTTTACTCCTAGATTATTGGGTAACTAACACACCGAGAACATCTTCTTCGGCTAAAATGAGGTATTCCTCATCGATATTGTCTGTTTTTATCTCTGTTCCTGCATACGAGCCAAAAAGGACTCTATCGCCCACCTGCAGTTTAGAAATAACCAAAGTACCATCCTCCGCATGCTTGCCAGGGCCGACAGCTATCACTTCCCCCTCTTTAGGCTTCTCTTGAGCACTATCTGGAAGGAGGATCCCTCCCTTAGAAGTAGTCGCTTTGGAACGTCTAATTAAAATGCGGGTCCCAAGTGGTTTGATATTCAATTCTGACATAATTTTTACCTTGCAGTTTGTATCGATATAGAGCCCCAAAGCCTAAAGCCCAAATCGGTTTTTGTCAACTCTACTCACTAAAGATGGAATTAACGAATTAATTTCCAATTAAACTTTCGTTTTGATATTTATAAAATATGAAAGAGAAAGAAACTCGATACATTTTAGAAGCGAAATCTAAACTAGAGAGCCACAAAGGAAACCCCTTAAGCCCCGAATCTAGAGAAAAAGAGACCACCGAACTTGCCGGGCTCATGCTGCGCGAGGCCCTCGCTATCCAAACGGCTAAAGAAAAACGAAATCAGGCAGAAATCGCTCGCATGATGAAAGACCCTCGAGGAAAAGCTTTCACCATGATGATGACCGACGAGTGCTTCCGCAGTCGGAAGTCAAACCGCATTGCTAACCAGCTTATCTACCTCCTCGAACAGTTTGGAATCCCACGCTATGTCTCTTGGTTTAAGAGACTTGAACTACGAATCTTTAAACTTCTTGGTAAACCCTTCTCCTCTCTCCTGGTACCTCTAGCAAAAAATGCCTTACGCAAGACAACCTCTAAAGTGATCCTTCCTGGAGAAAGGAGTGCTCTATCCAAACATATGGCCAAAAGAAGAGCTGAAGGTGTGCGACTCAACCTCAACAACCTCGGTGAAGCAATTTTAGGAGAGGAGGAAGCTGTTAAAAGGCTGAATGTCTATCTTAGAGCGTTAGAAAGAGAAGATGTTGAGTATGTCTCCATCAAGATCTCTACCATTTTCTCTCAGATCAATATCCTCGATTGGGATCATACCCTAGCCGTTCTCTCAGACAGACTCCGCCAGCTTTATAGAAAGTCTAGAGAGCACAAGTTTAAGAAAGCAGATGGGACTGAAATTGTAAAATTCGTCAATCTCGATATGGAAGAATACCGAGACCTCCACATCACCAAAGAGCTCTTTAAAAGGGTCCTGGATGAAGAGGAATTTCTAGATTACTCGGCAGGAATTGTCCTGCAGGCCTACATTCCCGATAGCTATCCGATCTTCCAAGAACTTACCGAATGGGCCATTAAGCGAAAAGAACGGGGCGGCTCTTTTGTAAAAGTGCGAATCGTAAAAGGAGCCAATCTCGCAATGGAGCAAGTCGAATCAAGTCTCCATCATTGGCCCCAAACTCCCTATAAAACAAAAGCTGGGACAGATGCGAACTACAAGCGAATGGTTCTCTATGGATGCAAACCCGAGCATGCAAGTGCTGTCCATTTAGGGATTGCTAGCCACAATCTCTTTGATATCGCCTTTGCGATGCTCGTACGAGCAGAAAATGGCGTAGAGAATGAAGTCATTTTTGAAATGCTCGAGGGAATGGCCGACCACATCCGCCGTGTTGTGCAGAAACTTTCAGGAGATATCCTCCTCTATTGCCCTGTCGCTACAAAAAAAGATTTTCAAAGCGCAATTGCTTACCTCATCCGTCGCCTCGATGAAAACACAGGACCTGAAAACTTCCTCCGTCATAGCTTTGGACTAAAACCTGGAACGGATATCTGGAAAGAGCAGGTAGAACTCTTCTCTCAAGCAAATCGCACCGCACACAGTGTCAGCGAACAGCCTCGCAGAACGCAGAACCGATTCGACATACCCCAACCGATTTCCATTGATACCCCTTTTCAGCTGGAAGCCGATACTGATTTCTACCTCCCACAAAACCAACAATGGGTGCATGGAGTCATCAAAGAGTGGAAAAATAAAGCAATCGACACCATCCCCCTTGTCATCAACGGAAAAGAGATCCAACGCGACCAGAAAGGAGAGGGAATTGAACCTTCCAATCCCCACCAAACCTGCTACGAATACGCTCTTGCCACTTGGGAAGATGTCAATCTTGCTCTACAAACAGCTAAAGCCAATGAACAGAGTTGGAAAGATAAAACTGCTCGAGAACGGTGTGAAATCATCGCCAATGTTGCCCACAAAATGCGCGAAAAGCGAGGCGATCTCATCGGCGTGATGATGAAAGACGGTGGAAAATCTGTCTTTGAAACCGAACCAGAAATCTCTGAGGCTATTGACTTTGCAGAATACTATCTACGCAGCATGCTTGAGTTCGATAAAATGGAAGAGATCGAATTCTCCCCAGTTGGAACAGTCCTCGTCACTCCCCCCTGGAACTTCCCCGTATCAATCCCATCAGGCGGGATTATCGCAGCGCTTGTCTCAGGTAACTGCGTGATCTTCAAGCCAGCCCCCGAAGCCGTCTTATCTGGCTGGATCCTCGTGAATCTCTTCTGGGAAGCCGGAGTGCCTAAAGAAGTACTCCAGTTCGTCAACTGTGTCGATGACCCAATCGGCAGCCAACTCATCAAAGATGAAAGGGTCAACTCCGTCATCCTAACGGGAGGAACACCAACAGCTCGCCTCTTCATGAAGATGCGCCCCAGCCTCCACCTTTCCGCTGAAACAGGAGGCAAAAATGCTCTTATCATCACTGGCATGTCTGATAGAGACCTAGCAATCAAAGATCTTATCCAATCAGCCTTTGGACACTCAGGCCAAAAATGTAGCGCCGCTTCGCTCGCTATTTTAGAAGCAGAGGTTTATGACGATCCCAACTTCCTCCGACAGCTCAAAGACGCAGTCGAGAGCTTGCACGTAGGTCCATGCTGGGAACTCGACTCGAAAGTCATCCCTCTCATCAACCCACCTGGTGAAACTCTTCTAAAAGGGCTTACTACCCTTGAAAAAGGGGAGAGATGGCTCGTCAAACCGAAACAAGACCCAAACAATCCCCACCTCTGGTCCCCCGGCGTGAAAATCGGAGTAAAAGAGGGAAGCTTCCTCCATCGAACCGAGCTCTTTGGCCCAGTCCTTGCCATCATGCGCGCAAAAAACCTCGATGAAGCGATCCGACTCGCCAATGGTACACCCTATGGCCTCACCTCTGGGATCCACACTCTCGATAAGAGAGAGATCAATACTTGGATCAAGAGAATTGAAGCAGGTAACTGCTATATCAATCGGGGGATCACAGGAGCGATTGTGCAAAGACAACCCTTTGGAGGGTGTAAAGCCAGCTCATTTGGACATGGGTCTAAAGCTGGTGGCCCCAGCTATATCGCCCAGTTCATGCATAAAAAACAGGTCGATATCCCCAAAGAAAAAGCTCCCGTCTCTATGGCGATCAATGCCCTTACTGGATTCCTCAACCAAATAGACCTCTCTTCTGAAGAGCTCGGTATTTGGTTTGCTAGCACAGCTAACTACACTCACTGGGCAAAGTACTTCTCCAAAGACCACGACCCTGAAAAAGTAGTGGGACAAGATAACATTCTCCGCTACGTGCCTCGTAAAAAAATGGTCTTCCGGATCCAGAAAGAAGATACCCCTCTCGACATTTTCCGTGTCTTTGCAGCAGCTTTTGCCTGCAAAAATCATCTAGAAGTGAGCTTTGATCCAAACAACTGCCCCCTTCCAATAGATGACTATTGGAAGCAAAATCTCAAAGAAGTCTTCTTCACAGAAGAGAGCAATGCAACCTTTGCTACAAGGGTAAAAGATGGGGATTTCGAACGTGTCCGGCTCCTTTCACCCCCTTCGGAAGGACTCCAAGAAGCTGCTAGCGAATCAGCCACCTACCTCAATTCTGAACCAGTCCTAGCAAGTGGGAGACTTGAGTTAATCCATTATTTACGTGAAATAGCTCTTAGTATCGACTACCACCGCTATGGCAACCTTGGCACTCGCGAGGGAGAGAAGCGCTCGGATATTTCGTAGGCATATTCCAACTCGAAAGCTTTTTTTTGAGAAAGCTAAAGACACTGCATGAATACTAGACGACCCTGAGCAAGCTATGAAGAAGGGGGTTGGCAGCTCTCAGCAACTGATCATATTTTTCGAGAGAAATTCGAGTCTTTCCCCTTTCATACTGCGCATATGCATTAGGTGACGAGGATCCCAGACGAGCAGCGGCTTGTCTTACTGTCGATCCGCTTTTCTCTCTTTGCCTTTTCAAAGAGAGCGCCAGTAAAACCTTATTATCGCTAGAAGAAACTCCGATTACTCCCTTTGCATATTCCGTAGATGTAACACTAAAATCTTCTTCTATTTCAGATTCGAAATAACACTCGACTAAGCCGATTAGTGCATCGCCAACCATCTCTAGAGCCTCTTTCTTAGTTTTGCCCTGCGTCATAAGGTTTAGAGAAGGTATTTCAACAAGCCAAAACTTACTATTTTTGAAGACTGTTCCTTCGAATTCCATAATTTCTCTACTTTTGTGGCGGATTCTTTTCCGCTGTTTTTAAGATCTTCTTTGCCAACATCTCGTTTATTTCTCTGTGCCTAGGTATCGCCTCATGGCCTTCTCCATTCGTCCAATAATCGTGTTTTCGTCCCGTGCCGAAGAAAGTACCAGCCCAGTTTCGAAAGCCGCTTCTCAAGATCTTTTTTCTTCATTACAGACTATCCTTCATTGTACAATAGAATATGTACAATGTCAAGATTAAGATCAATAGGAAATCTCACCCTTTTCCCTCTTAACCCCAAGCTTTTAACTAGGAAACATTATCAAATCAGCCTGATAAGGATTCTGCTTTATCCAGTGAGGCTTATTCAGACCTTCCTTCACGTAAAAACAAATTAAATCACAAGAGCCCCCTTTTGCATATTACTCCGATCCCCTATACTGAACCCTTATGCAACTCAAAGAACATCTCAATCCTCAGCAATTAAAAGTCGCAGAGCACGTCGAAGGGCCTATGCTCGTTATCGCAGGTGCTGGCTCTGGAAAAACAAGGATCATCACCTACCGAATTGCCAACTTAATTAGCATTGGAGTTCCCTCATCAGAAATCCTAGCAGTAACGTTTACGAATAAAGCAGCTGATGAGATGCGCCGAAGGATCCAGAAGCTATCACAGAAAGCGATCCTTGCATCTACTTTTCATAGCTTGGGCGCTCGTATCTTACGTGAATCCATTGAGCCCCTTGGCTACAAGAGTCACTTTGCGATCTTTGATGAAGATGATAGTGAAAAGGTGCTCAAAGAGTGTATGAAAGAGAAGAACCTCAAAGACGAAAAAGGGCTATTAAAGAGCCTAC
Organism: Chlamydiota bacterium; assembly: GCA_021772375.1. Taxonomy (GTDB): domain Bacteria; phylum Chlamydiota; class Chlamydiia; order Chlamydiales; family Rhabdochlamydiaceae; genus Sacchariniichlamydia. The sequence continues at coordinate 14,294 of JAJFME010000048.1, forward strand.
GCTCTGGAATCTCCAATGCCAAAAACAACATGGTAGAGCCCGAAGACGAGGTCGTCAAAGAGATCTACTCTTTGTACCAGTTAAAGCTAAAGACCTATAATGCTCTGGACTTCGATGACCTCCTGTTTTTGACAGTCAAACTCTTTCAACAAGAGCCTGAGGTACTTGAAAGATACCAAAAACAGTGGAACTTTATCTTGGTCGATGAGTATCAAGATACAAACCAAGCCCAGTACAACCTTCTAAAACTTTTATCTGCTCGTCACCAAAATGTGTTTGCTGTTGGAGATCCCGACCAGTCGATCTACTCTTGGCGAGGAGCCAACGTCCAGAACATTCTCCATTTTGAAGAGGACTATCCGGGAACTGAAGTGGTCAACCTCGAGCAAAATTACAGAAGTACGGGCAATATCCTCTCTGCTGCCAACACTGTGATTGAAAACAACGAGAATCGATACGACAAGAAACTCTGGAGCGATCGAGGAGAAGGAGAAAAGGTTGGATTCTACCTATGTGATACCGATCGAGATGAAGTCTCTTTTGTATTAGATCAGCTCTACCAACACCACAATCGAGAAAACGTCCCCTTAAGTGACTGTGTAATTTTTTATCGAACCCATTTTCAGTCTCGTGTATTTGAGGATGCTCTTCTTAGAGAAAACATCCCTTACGTAATCGTCGGTGGAATCTCGTTTTATATGCGGCGTGAGATCAAGGACATCCTCGCTATTTTACGCGTTGCAAATGAGGGCGCGGATTTTCTCTCATTTGCTAGAACTCTCAATATCCCCAAAAGAGGAATTGGTCCTGCTACCCTTACAAAAATCCGCATGCAAGCACAAGGTGATCTCATTCAGTGCTGCGATGCCCTTGTCGCCGGCAAGCTCCCCTTAAAGCTCTCTCAACGGCAACGTGATGGTATAAAGAGTTACCTCGATACCATTCACTCAATCCGTCGCTTAATCCATAACGGAGCGCCTATCTACGAGCTTGTCGAAGAGGTAATCGATCAGACCGGCTATTTTGATCTTTTAAAGGAAGATCCAGACAGTGAACAGGACCGGAAAGAAAATCTCGAAGAACTCCTTTCAAAAGCAACCGAATGGGAAGAAGAGAACCCTGGAGCCGGCCTCTCTGCATTTTTAGAAGAGCTCTTCCTAAAATCAAGCCCCGACCCAACACATGAAGCCGATTGTTTGCGACTGATGACAATCCACAACAGTAAAGGACTCGAGTTCGATGTGGCTTTCTTAGTGGGAATGGAAGAAGAAATTTTTCCCCACGCCAATTCCCTTGGGAACTTTGAAGCCCTCGAAGAAGAGCGCCGTCTCTGCTACGTGGGGATGACAAGGGCTCGCGACCATCTCTACCTTTCAGCAGCGCGTAGCCGCTACTTGTGGGGCTCCTCTCGAATGATGCGCCCATCTAGATTTTTATCCGAAATCCCCCAAGAGCGTTTGAAAAAATATCACAAAGAGAGCTTCTCGTCGTATGAAACTGAAGCAGAGATCGGTGAGTTTCCTGACACCTTTTCTCCAGGAGATGCAGTCTTCCATGCAGACTTTGGGAAAGGGATCGTTCAGAAGTGCTACAACACCTCTCTTGGACCCACGTATGATGTACTATTTCCAGATGATGATGAGCTGCGCAGCCTAGTTGCTAAGTACGCAAGACTCGCGAAACTTTGAAAATTCCCGATAGACCCTATGCACTGGCACAAAATGTTGCCACTTCTTGTCCCGCCAACGAAGCCCTTTCAGGTTAGGGATCCATTTTGGTGGGATGATAACCCTCCCCTCAGACCAAGAGGGGCGCCAGAAATTTGCAGCCATCTCAGACCTACAGATTGTTAGCGTCGGAACACCTAAACAAGAAGCTAAATGTCCTATCCCAGAGTCGTTGCCTACCATCCAGCCTGACTCTGCAACAAATTCAGTTACAGCATTTAAATCCTTAAATCGAGGCGCCTCTACCCCTGGCCAGGTTAACTTTTCTTTATCTGTCAGAATGAAAACCGGTTCAAGCCCTCCTTTCTCCAGCTTTTTAGCAAAGTCAAGAAACTGCCCTTGCATCCAATTTTTTCCCACCCTAGAACTTGTTGGATGAATCACAACCCGGTCCATATATTTCCGTTTCACAATATGAGAGGGCAATTCAATCCCATTCTCTTTGACTGGATCCTCTATTCCCAAACTTTCTTTGCAATAGGTGACTAAATTGTCTGCGAACGGGTAATTTCCATCAAAGCGTCCCTCTTCCCAAAATGGATAATCTCTATTGGGAGTTGCTATGGGATTAAGAATGGTGGTTTTTTCTGGAAATAACTCTCTCGTATGACGAATGATGTTCTGCATCCAATCGAGTTTCTCATAAACAATAAAAAGGCGATCATACTCCCTTAAAAACTCTACTCCTTCCGGACGATCCAGAATCGGAAGATCTGGAAAAAGCGACTGCATTTGTCCCATAAAGGGATGGAAAGTATCAACCTGATGGCCAGCACGAGATAAATTATGCGAAAGGACAAGAGCAATAAGACCATCGCCAAGACCTAAACAGGGGAAAACGGCGCACTTCATGAGTGTAAATCCGCTTTACATAGAGAAGTAATCACTTCATGGAGCGCTCTAGGATGCTGCTCAAGAAGAATCGTAAAACTGGTTACTATCCCCATTAACCGAGGATGGCTTTGGATCTCATCTAGAGAGAGAATATTCACAGTTAAAAAAGTTTTGAGGTAGTCTACCCACTTATAAAAAGTAGCCTGATCCTGAAGGTCCTGGAAATTTCTTCTCTGCAACAATCTCTCTACTACAACACCAAACGTAACACCTTGATCAGATCCCAATGGATTTTTGCTTTTAATCGTAAGATCTAGCCCGCCAAAATAATTAAGATCGTTCAAAATCTTAGCATAACATCCATCCCACAGACTCTTTTGAAAGACTGGGCCCGCTATATTCTCTACAAAAGCATCAAAAGCTTGTATCCAATTCACACGCGCTTTTGTATCATTTGTTTCAGGGAAAGAACCCAATGTCTGAAGAAAAGTCTGCAACACCTTACCCACATACAAAGGTGCTTCAGGCAAAATCTGCAGAACTTCTTCCACAACTCCTTGCGGATCCTTTGCAAACGCCTTCCGCAAGTCAGCGAGTCTGCTTAAATCCGTTCCTAAGAGAGAGTCGAGAAAACAATAAGTTCTTTGCACAAAGCGAATCCCTATATGGATCAGTCCCTTTGCCGATGCTTCAACTGTGGAGGAAAGAGTTTCTTGTACAGAGGGGGTAGAAGGCGCACTCGAGATAGTAGAAAATCCAGCGGGCCGCCTGGTTGGCACCCATCCACTCATAGAAAAGGCGTCGGGGACTGGAGCAACAGTTAGGTGGTCTCTACTAGAAGAGGCTACGCCACGGCGATGTTGAAGAGATCCCTCCGAAGTGCGAGCACTTTCATAAGGAGAGCTGTGAGTAGCGGCCTCCTCCAAAACCCTAGAACTATTCGAATCAGAAGAATAGCCGTCATATTGCTCTTGACGAGAGTCTATTGTAGTCATTTTTCCAACTCTTTTTTCAAAATCTACAAAGAGCTTACTCTGACACCGCTTTTTTGGGAACAAGAGCCTCTCTCATGATCTCATGAAACTGCACAACTTTTTCCTTATCGCCTAAAATACTGAGTAATTTTCCTATAAATCGATCTATCTCTGGCAAACTCTCTAAGGTATTCTCTCTGCCTGTTTTGTGTATAGCCAAGTAATTCAATATCCGTTTAAGCCTTTGTATTCCTTCAGCTGTTGTAAAAAGGCTCAGCAGCGCCTTTTCTTCTCTCACATATATCCCAAAGGTGGGTAATGGATCCGGCTTCTCCTCTTTGTAAATCACGTCCAAACAAACCGCCCAAAATACTCCGCTAGGATCTATTTTAGTCATAAGCGCATCAAAGACTTGGATCCATTTTTTTTGACGCAATTCGGTATTTCTTGGAAGGAGATACTTCCTAGGGCATTTTTCCCAATCTTCTCTTAAATTAAAAAGAGCATCTCGAAGAAACTCTGGCTCTTCATCAAAGAGATCGAGAAATTTCTGCATAACAGCAAGAGGATCTAGCTGAAATGCTCTTTGCAACTGACTTGGCTCCTCATCCCAATTTGGATATTCATCTATGACCAGAGGGCCTTGGGGCTCTAGAGAAGCCATCGCCTTCTCTACGAAGATTTCTAACTCTGGGAACCGCTCCAAGGTATAGTTCTCTTCTCCTTCGGCTTTATGCATATAGAGAGATTCCAGGTGCGCTTCGTCAACTCCTTCAACAAAATTGGATGGACAAATCTCTTTTAAAGCACCTTCGGGATCAAGCTTTTTAAATCCTTCTTCCCATCCTTCTTTCCTGGATTCTGAAGGAGAGACCAGAAGCGCTTCTCCTTCTTTTTTGAAAAAATTAAGGGTGTAGTACTTACTCAATGCAGTCAGTGCTTTTTTGGGATTCTGAGCAAAGGCCAGGTTCAGCCTATCGAGATCTTGTAATGACTCGGGCTCATCACAGTCGGCTGGTTGCCACTGATTTAAAAGCGCTCGAGCCTTTTGGGCAAACCGACTTACTGTGCTATTTCCCGTAGGGAGAGCATCCAGAAAGGCATCTAGAAAATCAACCCAGCTAGGATCTTCTAGTAGCTCCAGTGGGCTTGTACCTCCCATGAGCTTAATGGCAAGCTCTGTAAAAGAGTGCCCCTCCCGCTCAAAGGTTTTGCACGCTGCCCAAAGGGAAGTATCTATTTTTGTAAGGACTACTTGAAGGGCTTCGCTCCATTTTGTTTTTCTGAAATCGCTATCAGGTGGGAGGAGGTACTTTCCAGGATAGCTTTTCCAGTTCTCAGCTAGATTGGTAAGAGCATCTCTAATAAGAACAGGATCTGTATCTGATAGATCTAGAAACTTGTTTAGAACAGTAGCAGGCTCCTCTCGAAACGCAAGGCGCAATTTGTTTGGATTTTTCAACTCTTCTGACTTATCTAAATCAGCCGGCTTTTCTATTATCAGGTCGGATACCCAGTGCCAAGCCCCAAGGAGTCTCTCAAAGAAAAGTGTAACTCCCCTCACGACAAAACGAGAAGCCATGCCAGAGGCCATGGAAGTCAAAGAACTATCCGCAGGCGGATGAGGAGTAGAGGATCTCGCAGGGAACGCAGTACTAGGGCCTGCTCCATCAGTTCGAGCGGCTGGGGGCGGATCTGAAACTTCTGCCAAAACGCATCCTCCGTTGCTTTTGAAGGAAAGAGTCTACTAGAGTTTAAAATAATTTTCTATCAGAAGCTTCCAACGAAAAGAGGCCTGGTTTTTTATAAGAAGGGGCAATCGTTTTTTCTTTCTGTAGGCAAACTGAAAAATCTCTCGATCTTTTAGGCGGAAAGCTACAGCCCAGTTTTTTTTCGGGTCTTTTAAAAAACTTTTCAGATTGTGCAGAGCAATGCGCAAGGTAAAATGGAAAAAAAGAAGGCGGATAACAAGAGCTCCCGCAAAAAGAAAGGGAAGAAAGGCGGCCCAAAAAAATGGGCCCAGATCGATATAAAAGAAAAGAGCCACTTCGATGGCGATGGGAATAAATAAAAGAGCAATAAATAGGGTCGCCTCCCAAGGGCTTTGAAACAGCGGTCCAAAAAATCTTCGCCAGAAATAGGGAGAGGTTTTGTATGCGAAAATTTCTTCAAAGAGTGGTTCATCGAATTGCATCCGGGCTGCATGAACAGCTTCGTGCGAAAGAACCTCTTCTCTTTTGTAAAGCCGAAGAAAATTTCCTGTTTCAAACTTCTTTCTCAATTGGATTAGAGGGATGCGTATGTTCTGTTTTTCAGAAATCCAGGTAGCCGCAGCTTGAAAAAAAGTGAGATTCCGATTGCTATAGTGGGCCACTATCCAATCGGAAGAGAAATCGTAAAGCTCTTCAGTTTTTTTCTGAGCCGGCCTCCAGTCTCGGTCTGTGAGAAAATGATCGACATCAGAAGGGGGATAAGAAAAAAAGTGATTCAACGCCTCTATTCGGCTTAAATAGGCCGTCTTCTCCTCTTCGGGGCCAGGGATCCACCCTTTGTGGTTCAGTGCTTGTAAATTCTTGGATGACTTTAAAGGCATTTTCAGTATTCTGAGGATATGACAGGATTAATTCGCATCATCGCCCTCTTGCTAGTCCTCTTCGGGGTCTTCTATCTTTTCTACAATACGTCAGAAAGATCACAAATGTCCAGCTGTGGTCGCTGTTCCTCAATGGCTTCTCCTATCGAAGCGCTAGACAATTCGCTTCTTTTGGATCAAGAAAGCCAGGAAAGAGAAACCAACGAGATTGAGCCCAGCCAAGACGCCGACAGCTAGAAGTAGCTTATTCGTTTTTTTGCTAAGCATCATCAGCCGCTTGCGTGCTTTTTTCTCAAACTCCGACTCATTTTCAAACCAAGTTCCTTTATATTGGTGCTGTGCAAATAGCGCTAACTCTTCCTTAGGTGAGTTGAAGTAGTAGGAGGGGAGTGCAATATCGATATTCCCACCCTCGTTAGCAAAAGACTTAAAGTTTAGTCCCAGAGAAGAGAAGGTGCGGTGCGCAATTCTGGTAATGACAGCATCAAGATCTTTTCCAGGATAATCCTGATCGATCTGCGCCCAATTTGCTGCCAGCCAGTCCATACATTTTTCTAAAATGATATGCCCAGCTCGAGCCCCTACTAAATTGTTGGTTGGCAAAACTGATGAGCTTAGGGTCGTTGGGTAGGGAACTTCCATACCACAATAAAGATCGTAGGCACTATGCAAAGCATCAAAGCTCTTGAAACATTTCACATCGTGGTCGGCATAAACGCCCCCTTCGTTATAGAGGATCTCTAGGCGCAAGAGGTCTGACTTTTCCCCATAGTTATCTGAACTACTGTAGAAAGGCTTAAGCTTCTTGAATTCGATGTCTGAGATCATACATAGCTGCATATCAGGATGCGGCAAGGGGCGTTTGCGATCGGTCCAGAACTTGAATGTCCAGTCGGGATGATGTGCCATCCAAGTGCGGACATTTTCTATCGACTCTCTTGGGAATGCCTTAGGCCCGATCCAAATAAAGTGAACCACTTTAGGGATTTTCACCTCTGCACTTGAGTCTTTGAGATGTTCAATATTAGTCTGGTAGACCTGCTTGAAAAACTCAACATTCTGAAAATCTTCCTTAGTTTGGACGTACTGCCAAGCGGGCAGGTCTTTCCCCATCAAGCTTTCAAAATCAGTGGCCATATTTTTTTGCACAGGCTGCTTGCTGCAGCTCGCAAGTAAAAAACATATAAGAGTGGCAAAATAGCGCATTATAAATCCTCAAAGCTCCATAGGGCTAGGCTCTTTGTCCCATGCTCTCCTTGCTCCATAATATGGATAATCGGTTCAGGAAAGTTATAGGGAGAAAGCCTCCAGTTGATGGGGACAAAGTCACCCGATTTGTTTTTATGGTTTTTTTTCACTTCTGGGTAGTGACGTAGAAGTAAGAATTTTGCCCCACTTTTTTTAAACTGTAAAAGTGCTGCCTGCACTTGAGAACGAGGCATATTGCAAAATGCATCCCAGCAAAGAATAAGATCTGCTTGAGGAAGCATATCGACTGCAATCTCAGCATTCAAAAAGCTGTGAAACTCGCTACCAAATTGAGCTTGGAGAGCTCTAGCATCGCTTCTAGAGCTCGTTACTCCAATATAGCGCTTAAGTCCAAAGTCCTGTTCTTTAAGCGCTTGAACATTACAGCAAGGGACATCAATCATCGATTCGACTGCAAAACCTTTTAAAAGCATTTGTAGACGCTTGTATTCCTGAAAGCTGTTCCAAGTGGTCAGCGGCTCTTCAACAACAGTTTCGACTCTGCGTTCCTTGTACTGGCGCAAAGCAACTGGAATGCCAATAGCTAACCCCAAAACGACCAGAGTAAATAGCATCCGTTTTTTCACCCTTGTCTCCTTCGTCTTCGCCTAATTAAGTAAAAAGAGATCCCAGAGAAGGCAAGTAAGTTAAAAGAAAGAGCTCCCCTTGCGATCCAGCAGATCATTTTGTTCCTCTGGCGCATCTTTTGAAAAGCCTTTTTTGTCCGCCTCTCAAAATTTAGGTCACGCCCTACCCCCTCTTCAGCCCAAGAGTTCGCAAAAAAGTGCTCGGAATAGAGGGGAGAAATCCCCTTTTTTGCAAAAAAGTAGGCTGCTGGAAATACAATATCTACATTCCCATCTTGCTCGAGCCTCTCTGAAAGGGCATCGGTTAATTTCATATAGGTGCGTTCCATGACAAGCTGGGTCCTGGAATAGCCGTCTCGTCCCTGATATTTCAAACCAAGATGTTCCCACTTCTCCCCGATTAGTTCTAACACACGCTCCACAACAGGATGAGCAGGGCTAGAACCTATGACACCATTGCCTGAAGTAATATTGCGCCCCGCAAAAGGGGGGTGGGGAGCTTCGAGCCCACAGTAGAAGTTGTATCCCATATGGAGCCCATCAAAGCTTTGCAAGCAGTTGGCGTCGTGATCTACATAGACGCCCCCCTCTTGATAAAGAAGCTCAAAACGCAATACATCTGATTTCTCCCCCCAGTTCTGGGACTTATCATAGCAATGGCGTAAGAGAAGAAAGGGAAATGTGTCTACATCACACACTACCATGGAAGAGCAAGGAGGAGGACGATCCCTATCTGTCCAAAACTTCACTGTCCAATCTGGGTGGTGCGCGATCCAGGTGCGTACATTTTGGACAGATTTGGGAGGAAACGGATTGGGGCCTAGCCAAATAAAATGGATGACTTTGGGGATCTTGTATGCCCCCCCTTTGGAAAATCGAAGCTCTTTATTTGTTTCATAGAGAGTTTCGAATTTCTCTAATGCAACGACGTCTTCCTGCTTGGAGACATGGGTCCAGTGAGAGGTTTTTCTTCCCATGAGTTTCTGGAATTCACTCACATCTGCAATAAGAGCGCTAGAAAGGAGTAGAAAGCATACAAGGACTCGAGACATTTATGCGCTCCTCCTTTCAGTACGAACATAGAAGAGCAAAAAGAGGCACCCAAAAAAACTAACAACAGCTAGAAAAAGGGTGATCATAACCGCTTCATTCTCTTTTTTGATCACCTCTTTGAGCTGTTTTTGGATTCCAGCTTCGAAACGAGAAGTTGTCTCTTTGAAGTCATTGTACTGAACTGCATAGGAAGCTACTTTTCTCTGCGTATTGTGAAAATATTCTGTCGGGAATACTACATCACGACTAAGTTCTCTATTGATCCCTCGATCGATCCCTTCAGAAAGAGCCCAAAAAGTTCGATGCCAAATGCGATTCTGAGAAGCTACCTGTGATTTTCCTGGGTAATAGCCCTCCAGCTGATCCCAATTCTTAGATAGCCAGCCAGTCGCTTCTTTTAAAATAGGATGCTGCGCTTTTGCTGCTATCAAGTTTGTACTAGCAACAACCGATGTACTCAGCACAGAAGGGCCAAGCTTTTGCAAACCACAATAGAAATCAAGCCTCTCATTCAATGAATCAAAAGCCTTGAATGGATCCATACCGTAGTCAACATAGACCCCCCCTTCTTGCAACAAAATTTCATAAGCGAGAATTTTTTCCCTTTCCTCTCCACTAACAGAGTCGTAGTAGGCATCTGCAAGCTCAGTAAAGAAGGTGTAGTCAAACAAAGAGACTTCTACCCCTTCCATTTTCTTCTCACGGTCAACCCATAGCTTATAGATCCATTCAGGGTGTAGCGCCTTCCACTTAGCAATTCTTTTCTGCGCTTTTTGAGAAATGGGGTCGGGACCTAACCAGATAAAATGGAGCACTTTTGGAATACCGCTTCCTGCTTCCGACTCTTTTGCCAGTAGCTCAACCTGCTTCTCAAAAAGGGCTCGAAAAAATTCGAGTCTTGTAGAATCTTCTGATGTCTGTACATATTTCCAAACAGGGGTATCTTTTCCCATTAGATGGGAGAAGTCTTCATCAGCGTGAACAAAAATCGAAAAGACACTGGCTACAATTGCTAATACAAATGTTCTCATGAGGGTCTAATTTTTTAGCCTTTTGGGAATTTCGTCAACAGATTCCCCAGAAGAATCCCGCCAGGAAGAAATCGGCTGGTACTGAGGGAGGGATAAAACATGTCTTCGATAGAGCTGCTGTCTCCCAAGGTCTGTTTTATCTTCGTTGGTTGGATTGTCTCTGTTGTAAATGTACAGAACATCTCGGATGAAGCGGGCATGTGTCTTTGCCATTTCAATGGCAGGAAGCATGATCGCTTGATCTCCAGCTGCTGAGAAAAATTTCTCGTCTTTTGTTAGATCAGCAAGGTTAATTTTCTTGAATAATCCCGCATATCCCGTCTTTAAATGAGAAAGGGTAAAGATCTTTTCCGAAGCTTTCCTATAGCTGTGATCCTTATGAACCTTATCTGGAATGGCTTTACTATTTCCTTTTAGGTAGGAAGGATAGCAGAGATAGTTACCATAGGTCATCCAAATATCCGGATCTTCATAGGCTCTATTCAAAAATGTCAGGACTCTATCATGAGCAAACCAGTCATCCCCATCCAAAAAGACAACAATTTCTTCATCCTTACAGAGATGGATCCCTCGATAGAAGTTCGCTAAAGGCCCCTGATTTTTTGCATTGCAGATCAGCTCTACTCTCTCTTTATTCCCATGAAGATCGAGCCACTGCGTGACTTGTTTTGCCGTTTCATCCGTAGAAGCATCATCGATATATATGACTCGGTAATGGGGATAATCCTGCTCAAATATTGAGCGAAGATTTTTTTCATAGTATTTTGCATTGTTCCAAGAAGCGACCACAACAACAAAGGAACGCTTTGGTTCCACCTCTTTGGCTTTTGCTAAAAGAGGAGTTTTGTTCTTATGCCCCGCCAATAAAAACTGGGATACCAATACCAATAGCCAAATGAGAATGGATATTCTTCGCATCCCGAGAAGGGTAGCAAATTCTAGCTCAAATGCAAACAGCTTTAAGAGCTCCCTACTTTCTATCCACATCCTTGCTTATGGAGATAATCTTCGGCTCATAGGGCTGTTCCCAATGCTCGAAATAACAATAAGAGGTGTTCAGACAAACCTGAGGCGGATGATCAAAAAAGTAACGATTAAGGTGACTCTCATCATGCCATTTGGCTATAAAGCCCCACTCTAGGTCCTGATCAACTCGCTTTTTGAGCCGATGGACAAGTTTAAGGAACTCTCTCTTTCTTCCTCCGTAAAAAGCTCCCGCAAAGTAGTGACGAGCCCGCTTTTTATTCACATAAGCCCTTGATTGTTTGTTCCGCTCGTAGGTGAGGTGCTTACCTACATCGCGCGAGACCCCTACGCTTTTTCCAAAAATTTCATCTCCAACTGGAGCTACAAAACGCATATCTGCGTCAATTGCAAAGAGGTAGTCCTGGTCTGCAAATAACTCTCGGTGTTTGTCATATACATGGAAACGCTTCAATGTGGCACTGGGCCATCCAAGGTGTCCTTGTGGAACCACCACCACATCTTCTGCTTCTGGCACCATCCCATCTGTGAAGACAAAATAAGTCACTTTATGCCCTTTACAAAAGTGGAGTCTAGCAGAAGCAATCATCTCCGAGGCAAAAGCATCATACGCTCCCGTTGCAACAACACAGACACCGATTTTCTTAGGCTCATTTTTCTGCGAGCAGCCAGATGCGAGCAAAAGAGCTACGAAAACAAAAACTTTCCTACATAGGGCTGGCAAGTTCAATGAGGACTCCATTTGGGTCTCGAATATAAGCAACCGTCTGGCCCCAAGGCTTTTCTTGAGGGGGTGAAAGCCCCTCTCCCCCTTCCCTAACGGCTAAGTTGAAGAATTTTTGAACGTCATCAACAGTAAAAACAAGCTCACACCCCAAAGGAGGCTCTTTTTTTCTACTACGCACGTATCCATTGGGTAAATTGCTATCACCAAGAGGCTCTGATGCAAGAGCTATCGAAGTTGCTCCCGTATCTAATTCAGCATATTGGCCACTTTCGTGGATGAATTTAGGAGAAATACCAAAAACTTTTTCAAAAAAAGAGAGGGCGCTCTCTATGGATTCAACGTAAAATATGACATGTGAAAACATGTGAAGAAGAGTAGCAAAATAGTACATTGAGGTTCAAGAATCGATTTTTTTTCTTCCATTAAAAAGAGAGAAAAGCCAAAACTGTCCTTCTATGGCGAAGAAACTCATCATTGTCGAGTCTCCGGCAAAAATGAAGACCCTTAAAAAATTCCTAGGCTCAGGGTACACCTTTGCCTCATCGGTTGGCCATATCCGTGACCTTCCTAAAAAGGGCTTTGGAATTGACGTAGACAATGACTTTGAGCCTGAATACGCAGTTCTCGAAGATAAGAAAGAGGTGATCAGTAAGCTCAAGAAGGCGGCCAAAGAAGCCGACATGGTTTACCTCTCTCCCGATCCCGACCGCGAAGGAGAAGCGATTGCTTGGCATATCGCAGCTATTCTCCCTAAAGGAACCAAATACAAACGGGTAACTTTTAACGCGATCACGAGAGAAGCTGTTAACGAGGCGCTCAAACACCCCAGAGAAATTGACCTCGCCCTTGTAGACGCCCAGCAAGCAAGACGCCTACTCGACCGGATCGTTGGCTACAAGATCTCCCCGATCCTTACAAGAAGAGTGCAAGGATCCCGAGATGGAGGACTCTCAGCTGGCCGAGTACAGTCTGTAGCCCTAAAGCTCGTTGTCGATCGAGAAAAAGAGATTGAAGCATTCAACCCGGTAGAATACTGGAACATTGCAACAGAGCTTCAAACAGAAACAGGGGAAGCTCCATTCTGGGCATCACTCTACAGCGTCGATGATCTCCGCGTAGAAAAACTCCCTTCAGAGACTAAAAAAGTCTATAATATCCCCAACAAAGAGACCGCTGATAAAGTTGTTGGAAAACTGGAAAAGGCCTCTTATAAAATCGCTAAGGTCGATAAGAAAGAGAAGAAGCGGAACCCAGTTCCCCCTTTCATCACCTCTACCCTCCAGCAAGAGGCAAGTCGTCACTTTGGCTTCTCGGCTGCAAGAACTATGAACATTGCGCAAGGGCTCTATGAAGGGATCGATCTAGGGCAAGAAGGCTCCGAGGGTCTTATTACCTATATGCGTACCGACTCTATCCGCGTAGAACCATCAGCAATCAACGCAGCAAGAGGTTTCATCCAAAAAGAATTTGGTAAAGACTATCTCCCAGAAAAAGGGATCTTCTACACAAAGAAAAAAGCTTCACAGAAAGCAACACAAGATGCGCACGAAGCAATCCGACCAACAAGTCTGATTCATTCGCCTGACGCAATCAAAAACCACCTCACTGTTGACCAGTATAAACTCTACAAACTCATCTGGCGCCGCTTCATCGCCTCACAGATGACTCCAGCTATCTATGACACGGTCTCTTGCGACATTGAGACGGATCAAAAGATTCTCATGCGCGCAACAGGATCCACCATCAAGTTTTTAGGCTTCCTCGCTGTCTATGAAGAAAAAATCGACCAGACAGAACCCAAAGAAAGCTCGAAAGGAGCGCAAGACAAACTGCTTCCCTTCCTATCTGAAGGTCAAGTGCTCAACCTAAAACAAGTAAGCAGCGATCAGGCCTTCACAAGACCTCCCCCTAGATTCACAGAAGCATCTCTTGTCAAAGAGCTAGAGAGTCTTGGCATTGGACGTCCATCTACCTATGCAGCGATCATGAATAAAATTCAGAGTCGCGACTACACGGTCAAAGAAAAGAGCACTCTGGTCCCAACGGAACTAGGCCGAGTCATTGCACAGATGCTCGACAACAATTTCCAGATGATCATGGACATTGGCTTTACAGCCGCCATGGAAGATGAGCTCGAACGAGTTGCCGATAATGAAAAGAACTGGAAAGACCTAATCAAAGAGTTCTGGACCCACTTCATCCCCTCTGTTGAGATCGCAGAAAAAGAAGCTTTTGTCCCCAAAGAGCTCACCGACATCGACTGCCCGAAGTGTGGCAAACAACTCCAAAAAATCTGGTCCCGCCGCAAATACTTCCATGGGTGTAGCGGCTACCCCGATTGTGACTACACAGCTCCTATAGAAGCGCTTACCTTCGATAAAAGCGAGTATGCAGCAGACTTTGACTGGGACCAAAAATGTCCAAAATGTCAAAACGATATGCAGCTACGCTTCGGAAAATTCGGCGCCTTCCTAGGATGTGGCAAGTATCCCGACTGCAAAGGCATCGTCAATATTCCGAAAAAAGATGAGATTCCTCCAGCGGACATGCCCACCTGTCCTGCTAAAGGCTGCGATGGAAAAATGGTTTCCCGCCGCTCTCGCTTCGGCAAGATCTTCTACTCCTGCTCTACCTATCCTGATTGTGACGTGATCATCAACGAGCTAGATAAACTCGATGAAAAATATCCTGATCACCCCAAAACTGCCTACGTAAGAAAAACACCCGCCCGCAAAAAGGGTGCGAAAAAAGCCACAAAAAAAACAGCAAAGAAAACAGCTAAAAAGACCGCCAAGAAAAAAACGGCCACTAAGCGGGTTCAACCTGCGAAGGCGCTCTCGAAAGAACTCTCGGCCGTTACAGGAAGCTCTGAGCTCTCCCGACCAGAGGTAGTGAAAAAAGTGTGGGAATACATCAAAAAACACGATCTTCAAGACCCAAAAAACAAGCGGCAGATCGTCCCAGATGCAACTCTTGCCAAAGTAATCGGTAAAGACCCTATCGATATGATGAAGCTCTCCGGTCTGCTCGGTAAACACATCTCTTAAGATAAGCCCTCCTACAGATAGGTCAGACTCTATATTACACCTGTCCAAAACCTAAAGGCAATTCATCGTCGCTTGTGTACCCTTCCGGTCGATTTGCTTCTTCTTCCGCTTTTTCAGCAGGAGTTCTCAAATCTGGAGCGTCAAAACCAATGAAGTACCCAGCGTATTCTGTGAGCTTATATATTGGAATGCCAGCAAAAACACTCAAAACACCAGGGACACCAATCGAAATGCAAAAGACTTCCCCAGCTCTCTTAGAATCTTTTGCATGTATAAGTGCAGCAGCTCCTCCGGAAGCTGCTATCAATAAAACAGAAGAAAAAAGAGTCTTTTCAGAATGGTTGGACTTTTTTGAAATGAAAAACGTAAGAGAAAGAGAGGCTATACTACCAGCAACGTAGGCGAGTGCATCAGTCGGAGCAATCCAGCCCATAGAGCTACATGCTCCAACCACCCCTCCAAATGCAATACTCGGAATCGTTTTTCTAAAAACCTTAGGATCCGATAGAGCAGCTCTACACCCAGCCCCTTGAATAACAGCGGCTCCGATAAAAACCCTCTCCATAACCGCCCCAAAAGTCTTAGAGACTGTTCCTAGATTTAGTAAATGATCTTGTGAATAGCAAGTAACCCCCATAAGAACGCCTGCTATCAAAAAGCCTGCGATCATTTTGCCTTCCACTCCATCAGATACCGCCCTTCCTACTCTAGCTCGTAAAGATTCTAGCCCTTCGGGACTCGCTTCACTCTTACAACTCAAACAACTCCCTGACTCCTCAAATGCTTTAGCTGCGCATTTCTGGTGCATTACTGTTTGACACTCTGGAGCTAGATGCTTAACCCAAACAGCCTTAAGCCAACTTAAGCCCGGATTATCAAATCTCTGACACTCCGGACAGGCTTGATGTTCTGGAGGTGGTACTGTTTCAAAAGAGTGGAGAGGGGGATTGATTGGTTGGAGCATGAGGACCTCGGGTTGGTTAAAGGAGTTTACATTGCATTTAGTTCTTTTTCACTAACAAAAAAACAAGTCAGCCTGGATTCGCAAAAGCCCCCGCACTGCGGGCAATTATGTCTCTTTTCAGAAAAGACATTCTCAGAGATATAAGACATCTTTTCTTCTACTTTCAAGACATCCACACTCCATCTTCCAGATCTTCTAGAATTCTTTGATGATCGCGTTGATCTGCCTCCCTCTCTTCATTCGATCGGAGGTCAGGTAAGCCAATACCAATACATATGCCGAAACAGACAAAAGGTACCGAGAGCGCCAAACTCAAGGGCGCTGCAAAAATGGCTGTCATCACTGAGGCCCCAAAAACTATTTCAGCTCTCGAAGGAGTCTCTGGATGAATAAGAGCCCCCATCCCCGCAGACGCAATCAGGCTGCCGAAGCTAGCAGCTAGAAGGGTAGAGCTACATCTCGGACGTTGAGAGGCTAAAAAGAGCGAAGTAACTGGAACAACAGCACCTACCGCTGAAAAAAGGGCCGAATTGGGCAAAGCCCATTTGAGTGTGCCTAGAGCCCCAATCGCTCCTCCTACTGCAGCACCACCCAGAACTTTGTGAAAAGAAGTAGGTTCAATGTCGTCGCCCCTTTTGGATATGGGATAAATCAAGACTCCCCCTGCAACTGCAGCACCTCCGATAAACAATCTTTGAAGTGCTTTTTGCAAGGTATCGGGAGGTCCTAACCCTAGCACCCCCTCTGCTACTACAGAACAAACCGTAAACATTGTGCCAGCAGCTGTAATCCCTGTCGTAAGCATGTCTCCTTCGATCCCACTTGTTAGAGCCCTTGATATTCTTCCTCGAAGCGAGCGAAGCGAAGTTGGGTCGATCGGATCTCGACAGCTTGGGCATATGCGTTGCTTAATCACCTCCTGAATCAGACAGGTCTTGTGAAACATTGCACCACACGCGTGACGCCACTCAACCGTTAGACCAGCAGTATTGCCCTCATCGCAAGTGATGCACACCTGACCATCCTCAGGAAGTGTATTGGTGAAAGTACTAAGCGGTGATACTCCCATACAGACCTCACGTTTGTTGGAGTGGAAATTTATAGTCTATTGCGCTCTTTTTCTCCTACTAGAGATTGTCTTCAAGGAGTTCGAGCTTTTTGTATTGGTGGAGCTGATCTCTTAAGTCAGCTGCATCTTCAAAGCGGAGCTCTTTGGCGGCTTTTTTCATGCCAACTTCACACTCCCGGATCTTTTTGGTGATGTCTTCTTTAGACAGATGGAGTGGTTCTGGAGCTTCTGGAATCCCCTCTACTTCACTGAAGGTCTCGAAGAGCGATTCTACTTTTTCCCGTTTGGTGCTTTTCGGGGTGATGTTGTGGGCTTTGTTGTACTCTTCTTGAACCTTCCGCCTCTCTTGCGTTGTCTTGACCGCCTTGTCAATCGATTTAGTCATTTTGTCTGCGTACATAATAACACGACCATTGACATTACGAGCTGCTCTACCGCAGGTCTGAATGAGGGAGGTTTCGCTACGTAAGAAACCTTCTTTGTCAGCATCAAGGATCGCAACAAGGGAGACTTCTGGGATATCGAGCCCCTCTCGAAGGAGATTAATGCCGACTAGAACATCGAACAATCCTTTGCGCAAGTCATTGATGATCTGGATTCTCTCTAGGGTATCGATATCAGAGTGGAGGTATTTGGCGCGTACACCAATCTCTGTAAGGTATTGTGTAAAATCTTCTGCGAGTTTTTTAGTGAGGACTGTTACGAGAACTTTATCCCCTTTTTCTGTTTCTATTCGAATTTCTTCCAGGCAGTCATCAACTTGGTTAGTAGCTGGCTTGATAGTGATGATGGGGTCAAGAAGACCTGTGGGGCGAAGGATCTGCTGGACAATCTCTCCTTGAGCCTCTTCTACCTCCCAGGGGCTGGGTGTTGCAGAGACGTAAATCACTTGGCCGATCCGCTTGTAAAACTCTTCGAACTGTAGGGGGCGGTTGTCGTAGGCTGAAGGGAGACGGAATCCAAATTCTACAAGGGAGGTCTTTCTAGCACGATCCCCATTGTACATAGCACGCACCTGTGGGACGCTCTGGTGGGACTCGTCTACGAAGATGAGGAAGTCTTTGGGGAAATAGTCAAGAAGACAAGGAGGAGGGTCTCCTGGGCTTCTCTGGGAGAAATGACGGGAGTAGTTTTCAACACCTTTACAAAAACCGATCTCTTTGATCATTTCGAGATCGTAGCTAGTACGCTCTTTGATCCGTTGGCGCTCAATGAGCTTCTCATCTTTTTCGAACTGAGCGACTCTTTCTTTGAGCTCTTTTTTTATGGTCTCGATAGCAGTTAAGCGCACTCCTTCAGGTGTAACGTGGTGAGAGCCTGGAAAGATGGCGATTTTATTTAAGCGTTGCCGGACCTGTCCTGTGAGAGGATCGATCTCACTAATCCGATCAATTTCATCCCCGAAAAATTCAATTCGGTAGGCTAGGTTTTCTTCATAGGCAGGTACAATTTCTAGAACGTCTCCACGAGCACGGAAAGTAGCACGAGCAAGGTCGTAGTCATTTCGTTTGTAATGCATCTCAACTAGGTGAAGAAGCACCTCGTCACGACGTGCTTCTTGCCCTACTTCGAGTGGAAGCTGCATCTTGCTGTAGTACTCGGGAAGCCCCAGGCCATAGATGCAAGAGACAGAAGCGATAATAATGACATCTTCTCGCTCAATGAGAGAGCGAGTAGCAGAAAGGCGCATCCTGTCGATCTGATCATTGATAGAGAGGTCTTTCTCGATGTAAGTATCGGTACGGGGTAAATAAGCCTCTGGTTGGTAGTAGTCGTAGTAAGAGACAAAGTACTCAACAGCGTTGTTCGGGAAGAAGGCTTTGAACTCTTGATAGAGTTGGGCTGCTAGAGTCTTATTATGAGCTAGGATAAGCGCTGGACGATTGGTTTTGGCAATAACGTTGGCTACCGTGAAGGTCTTACCAGAACCTGTAATCCCCAAAAGAACCTGAGATTTTTTCGCATCGGTGAGTCCCTGGACGAGCTTTTGGATCGCTTGGGGTTGGTCTCCACATGGCTTAAAATCGGTAACTAGGTCAAACATCTACTTCTTCATGTATTTCGTGACGAGAAAATCAAGCTTTCCCCATTCTTCGCATATATCTAGAGCTACTATGCCCACTGACACTAAAATTACAGTGATCAAAAGGAGGCGTTTAAGGGGAGTGCGATACTTCTTCAAGTTCCAAACCATAGCAGAGGGAAGAAATACAAGGAGGATAGCAACAAATGCTCCTGCATAGTTAAGAGCTGCATAAAACCCTTTTTTATAGGTCAATACAAAGACAAGAGGAGGGACAAAGGTGAGAAGTATCGCTACAAGGCGTCCCTCCCAACTCTTTTTGATTTTAAAGCCATCTGTCAAAAAGTCCGAAAGACTCAATGTCACTCCAATAAAAGAAGTGATAATAGCAAAAAAGGAAAATAATTTTGCAGCAATGCTGACGTAGGGGTTGTGAAGGACTTTGGCAAGAGGTCCCGCTGCTGTTACATTTGCAGTATAGGCTTCTGAAAGGGATTTGATGGGAACAGTTCCTAATACGAGTGCCTGCCAAAGGAGATAGACAACAATAGGGATAATGCTTCCAATGAGGATGGCTTTACGCAAAGCCTTCACATCTCGGTTCATGTAGTTCGAAAGACTTGGGATAATAATGTGGTAGCCAAATGCGGTGATAATCGTAGGGATAGCAAATGCGATTGCGGGAAAGTCAAAGTGCAAAAGATTGTCTACATTGACTTCCCTAGGAGCAAAAAAGACAAGGAACACGTACGAACAAACTAGACCTATCATCAGAAGGCGGTTTACAAAATCAACACCTCTAGTTCCCGCATAAATGAACCCACCAAATAGAACGGGAAGAGAAAAAGGAGCTAGCCACTTAGGCAGTGTGTAGCCCGTTAATGCTTGGATAGCATCTGTAAAGAGTGGTGCACATCCTGCAATATATGCAGCTGTTAGCGAGTAAAGCAAAAGAAGATAGACAACCCAGCTAAGAACTTTTCCCCAAGGCCCGAGGGTCTTCTCGGCCATAGAAATCATGTTATTTGAGCCTTTAACCGACAAGTTAGCATCGAGAAAGAAGAAGGCTGTTACGAGCATCAAGAGCCAGATCGCGATAAATACAAAGGCCGATGGAAAGAACCCCCCATAAGCTGTAACGGTTGGAAAAGCGAGCATCCCAACGCCAAGCGTTGTGCCAGCAATGAGCAAAACACCACCTAGAACAGGGCTATGCATGAGCTTTTTCATGGGGTCTCCTTAAAATTTAGGTAGATAAGGTGCATGGAACATGTTTGAAAGCTGGAAAAAGGCAATTGTTACTGCAACAAGAAAAAGGGCAACTAGAAGTACTTTTCCTCCAAATACACGATAAGGGGTATCCATCTTCTTTTTGTATCTTCCCTTCCAAACCATCAAAACAGGCATCACACCAAATAAGATCACTGCACAGATCCCCCCCGCAAAGTCGAGGGCTTTGAGGAAAATATTTGGGTACATGATCGAAAGTAAAAGCGGGGGCAAAAGAGTTAAAACCACAAGCCACACTTCTTCATGCCGCTTATAGCTTACTTTTAGTCCATCTGCCAAAAAGTGAGATAGACTAAGCGACTGCGCAAGAAAAGAGGTTAGAATCGCAAAGAATGCAAGGAAGGTGACGAGATAGCTCACCCAACTCGATCCAAGCACTCCAATAATCGCTTGAGAGGCCTCTCCACCGTCCTTGATAGTGGCAAGAATCCCAGACTCTCCGCCAAGCGGAACTATACCCAATACGATCACCTGCCAAATCAGGTAGATTACGAGAGCAAAAAGCCCTCCTAAAACGATACTCTGTCGCACTCTTTTCAGATTATTTTGAAAATAGTCGGTTAAGCTTGGAATCATGTTATGGAAACCGAAGGAGATAACAAGAATGGGGAGTGCGTAGATCGCATACTGGGGAGCGGAACGCTCCAAAAGCTGCGGCTGCACCTTTTGAATCCCAAGAAAGACAAGTCCAATAAATACCCCAATCTTCCCCACCATGAGAACCCGGTTCCACAGGTCAACAGGCCGTGTTCCCATGTATACGATCCATCCAAATAGAAGAACAAAAAACAGACTTCCGCCCCAGTCCGGGAAATCCACAGAGAAATACTGCTCCAAAATTTTAGATACAAGGGATCCAATACCTGAAATATAGGCAATCAAAACGGAATAGAAGAGAAAAAGGTAGAGGATCCAGCAGACAATCTTACCCTTGTTACCAAGAGCTCGTCCTACCATAGTAATGAAGTTGACCCTCCGAGAAAACCAACCATTTGTCTCAACTAGGAGAAGGCCTGTCAGGGTCATGAATGCCCAGATAGAGAAGAAAGCGATAAGGGAGGGGTAAAAACCAGCAAGGCCCGTCATGATAGGAAGTCCAAGCATCCCTGCACCGATGCAACTGCCCGTTAGAAGAAGCATGCCACCGAGGAGGCTTCCTTCCTTTTTAGCCATTTTCTTGTCTCGCTTTCATCTTCTCAACAATACGGATCTCTTGCCCCAGTCTTCCAAGCTCATACCCTTCATAATCTACAAACTTGAAGAATCGTTCGAATTGAGGACAGGCCTGAGAGACCTGCTTGGCCATTTCCTGTGCAATATAGCGATAAGAAGGGTGGCCCGCTGCTGCCGAGCGAAGCTCACAAAGCCATTGGAGTGCTCTTAAGTTCACGTGGAAATACCAGTGAATGTTGTAGCCCATTGGGACAATGTACTGGGCCTCCTCCGGGAGCTCTGCTGCGATCTGCTCATAAGCTTTTTTCGCTTCTTCCATCGCATCGCAGTAAGGCTGTTCCATCTCCGTATCCCGAATATCTTGCGGAATAAAATACTCATAATCACAAGTAAGGAGTTGTCTTTCCTGCGTGAGAATGCGATGACGCTGAAGATCGCGATAGATCCCAAAGTCAGCGACAATTTCAAAAGTAAAATAGGCATGCTCTAGAGCTCTAGGAGATTTGTGACGTCTATTTTCTCGGAAGTTGCTTCCTACCTCCAAAATTCTAGTCAACTGATCTTCTGAAAGGCTGTGACTGTACTCTTGCAGCTCCATTAATCCAGCTTGAGAATGCTCAAAAAGCATCGCAGCAGCGACTTTTTCAGGCCCTTCTACATCATAAGAAACCAGACGGATACCGGCTTTACGCATTGCAGGAACATTTTCAGTGCACTCATTTGCTACCGATTTCAACTCGGCATGTAGCTGCTCTGTGTACTGAGAAAATGTTTGCTGGTATCTGTGGTTGGGCTCTGCACGGCGAACAAAAGAGGGCATCACCTTGGCTAACTCTTGGTATCCTTTCCTTCCGATGTCTTGCATCTCAGCTAAATTGTGACTATTGAGCTTCTGAATCAAAGTCTCAAAGAAACGTCCATTGCCAAAGACGCCCATGTTCGTCAAGGCGCTCGCAGGAAGCAGGCCTCGCACACAATCGAGCACTTTGGCTCGGATCGCTGCAGTATACGCTACTTTGGACACGTCATGCTCTTTAGGGAATTTTTTTTTCATTATCTCCGTCAGCTGAGGAATCAGTGAAGAATAGGTGTCATACAAGCGGTTACATGTCTGAAGGTAGAGCTCACGATACGCAGAAGTCATTAAAATAGGCTCTCGATAGAAGAGGTATTCTCCACCTACTTTTTGATCGAAGTAGATATAGCGGGTCGATTTTTCAAGAGGTGATCCCCCTATGCGGCAGTCTTCAATTACCTTAGCTGCGAGCATAGAAACATTTTCCACAGCTAGGTGCCCACCACCTAATTCTCCGATCGAGTCATCCCCATAGCCATCAAGAATTCTATCGTAGAAGTTTTGCGCTTTTTTGATCGCCATGATCTGATCTTCTACTTCGAGCTCTTCGTTCTCATCCGTTTTCATTGTCAAACCAGCAATCGCGCTGAATGCTGTCTCTTCATTCATAACAAATTCCTTCAAGAGCAAGGAGCGAAGGCCTAGGCTAGAGCGGGAATAGCGGGAGAAAAGGGCGCCCTTGATAACCTCAGGCAAATTGCGCAAGCAAAACACGTTACTGGTTGTACTTGTCACATAGCGGTTGAGAATTTTGGCTTGCTGCTCAGAAAAATCTTCGTAATCTTCAATCATAATGTAAGAAACCCCAACTGTGTAAAAACACTTCAAGCGTGGCACATCTTATCAGCCAATATCAAGAGAAAAATACGAAAACTAATGAACTAGAGGTGTCTTTAGCGGTGTCTTTATTGAATCTATCCTTGCAACCTCTTTGACGGCGTCCCCCTTCCAGAACTCCCGAATCCAAGCATACTCAAACACCATCCGTCCATTTGGGATATTTGAGTCTTCCACAGCTGGAGAAGACTTTATTTGGACGCCTGTAAGTGATTCTTTCAATAATTTATAAACGCGTTTGAAGCAAAAGATCGCTGGTAAAATTGTCAACACTGCAAGGATTGCTAGCACAAGCTTGCCTACACGTTTAAGAACTCCAAGCTGCCGTTGATTTTTTGAATAAGAGACCTTTCCAACTGGATGACTCATTGCCACTGTTCTTCCTAGAGGACTAATCTTCATGATATTTCTCCAAAACCTTTGAACTTCCCAAAGGATTTTACAGAATAATAACAAAAAAATTCCAAACAAAAAATTTTAAAACTCTCATTTGAATATAAACATCGAAGGCTCTATACTCGACGGGTACTCGGGAAAATTTTGTTAATTTTTTAGAGGAATATGAGCACTGTCCAAAATCCAACAAATAAAAGGGCTAATATGGGGTATCTAGTTGATTTTGAAAAGGCCATCGACAACCACGACGCGCCATCTATTTTACGCCTCTGGGAGGAGTACACCTCTACAGACGAAGTAGATGGAGAAGACTTTCAAGCGGTTCTCGAAGCTGTAAAAAGCTCTGAGCTCCGTGACTACATTGGACGTCATGTCGAAAGGAGCCTTTCCATCTGGGAAAAGGTGGAAGACAAAGACCTCTCCGGTGATATCCTGCGACTTATCGTAGACCTCCAAGTCACAAATGCAGATGAACTGCGTGACCTCACAGTTGCCCACCTTGAACAAAATTTTGGAAGTGAGAAGCTCTTTAATGAGAAAATGCGCCTGATAGGTTTGCGAGGCAAGAAAGGTGACTTTAAAGGAGCTATCAGTCATTACCTCCTCCTCAACCACATGAAAAAGGGCCATTTTGTCTTTCACGTCTCCGGATGGGGTGTGGGAGAGATCATGGATGTTTCCATGATCCGCGAACAACTCAATCTCGAATTCGACTATGTACCTGGGCGCAAGGACATGGCTTTTAAAGTAGCCTTCTCTACCCTAATCCCCATCCCTGATACGCACTTTTTGGCAGAGCGCTTCGGCAGCCCCGATGCCCTTGAAAAAAAAGCAAAAGAGAATCCTGTTGAAGTGATCCGCAGGCTATTAAAAGACCTCGGACCAAAAACGGCTGCAGAAATCAAAGATGAACTTTGTGAGCTCGTCATTCCAGAAACAGAATGGAACCGATGGTGGCAAACAGCTCGCGCCAAGGTTAAGAAAGACACTCATATTGAAAGCCCAGCCGACTTGAAAAGTTCTTTCCGCCTTTTAAAAGAAGAAGTTCCTCATGAAGAGCGCTTGCAAAAAGCTTTAGAAGGAAAACCAGATGCCGATACTCTCATCCAAATGGTCTACACCTTTTTGAAGGACTTCTCCGACACCCTCAAAAATGCTACGTTCAAAAAGTCTCTCTTGGTAAAAATGAAAGAGCTCCTCTCCTTCCAAGAAATCACTGCAGCACAAGAGCTGCAAATCCACTTCTTCTTAAAAGACCTAAGTGGAGAAAAAGATTACCAACCAACTGCGGATCTTTTGAAAAAAACTGAAAATATTGAAGAACTCATCAAAGCGATCCCAATCCACTCATTTAAAAAACGAGCTTTGGTAGAAGTTCGTAAGCACCGCTCTGATTGGCAGGAAATTTTCCTCAACTTACTTTTCATAGTCGAGCAAAACACCCTACGGGATTATATCGTAGGAGAGCTCAACCTAAGTGATGCCAGTGAAAAACTTAACGAGCGACTCGATGAATTGTGTATCAATCCGCAACAGTACCCAGAGTTCGTTATCTGGTACTTCCAAAAGTGCATGACAGAGAACAAGTTTCCTCATGGAACTAAAAAAGGCAAACCCCGTGTCTTCGAAGCTTTTTTGATCGCTCTTGGCTACCTTGAGCAAAAAGGAGAAAGGCGCGATCTCATTAAGAAGATGCACGGAATTCTGGCTGCTAGCCGCTATGCAATCGTCCGTAAAATCATGAAAGACTCTACAGCTGTTGACGTTCAAGAATTCCTACTTCTTGTTAGTAAGTGTCATTCTCTTTCTGACCATGACATCAAACTCTTCCACGCTCTAGCAGAAGTTGCTCATCCATCTCTAGCTAATAAGCACAGAGAGCCCGAAGTAGAGGAGGAGGTCATTTGGACAACCCAAGATGGCTATACCATGCTTCAAAAAAGAATCGAGCAAATTGGAACTATAGAAACTGTTGATAATGCCAAAGAGATCGAGATCGCAAGGGCTCACGGAGACCTACGAGAGAATGCTGAATTCAAAGCCGCTCTTGAAAGAAGAGACCGCCTACAATCAGAACTCACATCCCTCTCCGAGCAAATCAGCAAAAGCCGCATCCTAAACAGAGACGACTTTGATAAAGAGAAAATTGGCGTAGGCGCCATTGTTGTGTGTAAGGCAGACGATGGAAAGCTGGTTTCTTATACCCTTCTTGGACCATGGGATGCGAATCCTGATGAGAACATCTTATCTTTCCAGTCGAAGCTGGCTAAGAGCATGATTGGTCTGAAAAAAGGCGAGTCTTTCGAGTTCCAAGGAAAGAAACTTACTGTTACTGATTTTAAGCCAGCGATCTAATTTGCTTTAGAAGGGACTGAAGGAAGTGCTTTATCTCCTTTACAGTCGAGTAGGTGTGATGGTATTGTTTTTCTAAAAACACTGCACAAAGTAAAGGATTGCGCCTTATGAAGCTTATTATCGCTAGTCGGAACGTCCACAAAATCCGTGAAATCCGCGCTATGCTCAAAGATAGCAAGAAATGGGATCTTTTTTCTCTTGTTGACTTCCCAGAATACACACCCCCTGAGGAAACCGGTGCTACTTTTGAAGAAAACGCCATTTTGAAGGCAACCCACGCAGCGCAATCACTCAACGCATTCGTTCTAGCTGATGACTCCGGTCTTGTAATTCCAGCTCTTGACGGAGCTCCAGGAGTCCGTTCAGCACGATACGCTGGAGAAGGGGCCACCGACAAAGACAATAGAAAAAAACTCCTCGAAGCAATGGAAGGCCTAACAGAAGAGAGCCGTGATGGCTACTTCGAGTGCTGCATCGCGCTTGCCTCTCCAGATGGCCTTGAGAAAAGCGTATCTGGTCGATGCGAAGGACGCATTATCGAAGAAGAGCGAGGGGGCCAAGGCTTTGGTTATGATAGCCTTTTTATGAAGCACGACTATAGCAAGACGTTTGCAGAACTAGAAGAGGACATGAAGAACCGGATTTCTCATCGGAGAAAAGCTCTCGATAAAATCCTCCTTCATCTGGAGAACAGTGTCCTTTCTCATTGATGGATATAATTTTTTGTTCCGGATTGAGGGGCAAAAAGAAAAATCTCTCGAAGAAAAGAGAGAAGCCTTCATCTGCACCCTTAATCGTGAGCTAGCCTGCTTCAAGGCTAGTATCAGCCTTATCTTTGATAGTGCAGAGCAACAGAGAGAATATGCCCAATGCGCGCACTTACAAAATCTCGACATCCTCTATGCCCCAAAAGGAAAGACAGCTGATGAATATATCATCGAGCTAGTAGAAATCAGTAAGTCTCCAAAAACATTAACCGTTGTCACCTCCGACGGAGGGTTATCACGCCAATGTCAGCAAATGGGAGCAAAGACACTTTCAATTGAAGCCTTCGTAGTAATCATTGTAAAAAAAGGGAAAGAGCCTTGCAGGGGAAAACCCTGCTATCGAGAGTCTCCATCGCAATTAGAAAGGCTTTTGAAGATTTTTGAAGAGAAGCTAAGAGGCGATTGAAAACCCTGGATAAGTAGCTTCTGTCTCTACAAATTCAGAAGAAATTTCACGAATAGAAAAAGTGTTCTGTAACTTAACAATTAGAGCTTCTAGCGACTCTTTTGCTCCTTGTGCATGTATCTCGACTGTCCCGTCGTAACTATTTCGAACAAACCCCTTCAAGCTTAGCTCGCGTGCCAATTGTAGCGTGGCAGCACGAAATCCTACTCCTTGAACCTCTCCGTGGAAAATAGCGCGCAGCTCTAACACATCGACTCCCAATCAAAAGATTGAATCTCTGCAACAACTTCTTCTAGATCTTTTGCACGAACAACAATCTCTTTGATTTTTTTCACGCCCTGCCCTTTTTTTAAGTACCAAGAACCGATTCTACGCAAATCAAGAAGAGCTTTGCGCTTTTGCTGACTACGTAAAATGTAGTCCAAGTGAGTAAGAAGAGCATCGCGCACTTCCTTACCCGTCCGGTTTAGCGGCTCCTGACCTGTAAAGTGGCGCATAATGTCTTCGAAGACCCAGGGGCGCCCAAATGTACCCCGAGACAGCAGGATGCCATCACAGCCCGTCTGTTGGAATATTTGTTCAGCGCTTTCTGGATCAACGATATCCCCATTTCCAAAAACAAGGATATCTTTTGCAACATCCTTGCACTCCTTAACGTAGTCCCAATTAGCTGGGCCTCGATAAGCCTGCTTACGGGTTCTACCATGAACGAAAATAATTTTAGCCCCCGCTTTTTCAGCAATCTGAGTAATTAGAGGTCCATTGATCGATTCTTCATCCCACCCAGCACGAATCTTCACTGTGACAGGAATCTTCACAGCAGCGATCATGTTGGATAAGATCTCTCCTATCCGGTCAGGATCTTTAAGAAGCCCGGAGCCGCTATTGTCTTTTGTGACCTTGTCCACCGGACAGCCGCAGTTCAGGTCAATCAAGTCAAAGCCCAATTCTTCAATAATTTTTGCACAAGGGCCTGCTAGCTTAGGCTTACTTCCACACAGCTGAGCTCCGATCGGGTGCATCGATGTGTCATATTCTAAAATTCGATAAGTATTAGGATCATGCCGAACAAGAGCGTCCATCTTGACCATCTCACAAAACATCAACCCCGGTTGATACCGTCCAACCATCTGCCGAAAGGGAAGATCTGAGCACCCAGCTAGAGGAGAACAAAAAACATTTGATGAAAACGTCAGCTCATCGAGCTGAAAAGGACTTTTAAAAAAAACCACCTAAAAACCCTAAAACGATCCGTTCAATGATTTGTAGAGCAAAAAAACCAAGCATCGGGCTTAAATCTAAAGCTCCTCCAATAGGGGGAATCAGCCGACGAAACACATTGAGATAAGGATCTGCATAAAATCTAGCAAATCGCATCACCGGATGGTTGGAATATTTTGGGAACCAAGAACCTATGAGTCTAACAAATAAAATACCTGTGTAGACCAAAAAGAACCAATGAACTGTTTTAACAAGAATGTAAGCCATATTCCCAAAGACTATATCAGAGATTGGCTTTTCCGAAAAACCCCTAGATCAGGTATCATGGGTCCCTTAAAGGAAGTCCAAATGTTTTTTTTAGCGTATTATTCCCAGAAAGTCGTCCTCATCAGGAAAGAAAAAAAAATCTTTCATATTGAGCTCTTGCGCACACTCAATCCAGATGTAAAACCGCTTTACATTCTCAAGCCTATCCTCCACGAGAAACGATTTGAAGTCGTTACAGGCCTTGAGACCAAGGATGTCCTCTTACGCACCCTTTCGCTGAAGCTCAAGTCCAAAAGAGAGATCTTGGCAGCCCTCCCTTTTCAGGTGGAGGCCCTCCTCCCTTACTCACAAGAAGAGCTATTACTACTGCCCACCTTATACCCAGAAAAGACACAGACTACGATCTTCCTTCTAGCTTCTTCAAAAAATGCCTTAAAGCATCATCTAGGGGAAGTTGCGAACTTAAGTCTAGACCCTGATAAAGTTTCTTGTATTCCTTTGGCTTTGTTTCGCTTCGCTCGCTACTTCTTCCCCAAACAAACTTCGTTCTTTGTAAATCATAGCGACAAAGCACACGGGACATTTATTGTAGTAAAAGAGGGACGACTTCTCGCTTTTCAAGCATATAAGCCTCAGGATTTCCAGCGAGTCTGCGCCTATATGCAGAAAAACTATCCCGAAATTCAGCATATCCTCAACACAGGGGAGACAACTCCTTCTAGCCCATTTACACCCCTCAAGGTCGAAGACCCCAACATGTTGGAGTATGCAGTTCCTATTGGCCTGGCACTCGATGCCGCTAAAGACGATATGTTAAGTGGGCAGTTCCGCCAGAAAAATCTGATCTCCAGAAAACAAAGAAAAAAAAGAGCCCATCAACTGAAAACCTTCTTCACAGCCTGCAGCTGTTTTGTTTTTGTTACTCTGTTTATGGGAAATCTTCTCCTAAGAAAACAGGAAAAAACAGTATTGGAGGCATTAGGAAGTCCAAAGGAGATGCGCTTAAGCCAAGTGGTAGAGCAACTCCAAAGCGGGCTTCGCCCGCAAAAGAAGACCTCTGTCCAACTTCCCACGATCCCAAGAGTATATGAAGTTCTCACTTGGTTAAGCACCCACCCAGCCTTCAAAGAGGAGTGCTCCATTACCCATCTCCGCTATTATGTTACTAAAGCCCCAAAGCTCGGCTCTCAGATCAAAACATATGCAGCAAAAGTAGAACTAGAGCTCTCCATTCCAGACTCTCGTGTAGCAAGGGCTATTCATGAAGCACTTTTGAAAGAAACCACCATGATCGACCAGAAAAGTTCTGTCCAATGGAGTGCTGATCATGGGAGCTACCGAGCCAATTTTCAATTAAAACCCAAGCAAACAAGATGAAACAGTTGCAAACCCAGCTAAAAGCCTATCTTGCGCAGCCCTTATTGTGGATCATAGGGGGTGCTCTCTGCT
The DNA here is from genome assembly GCA_021772375.1 of Chlamydiota bacterium. Taxonomy (GTDB): domain Bacteria; phylum Chlamydiota; class Chlamydiia; order Chlamydiales; family Rhabdochlamydiaceae; genus Sacchariniichlamydia. Next base: position 44,172 of record JAJFME010000048.1, read on the forward strand.
GTCTACTTTCTTTAAGCTACGTCATCTCTGCGCACAAGAGTCTGAGCCATCTAGAACAAACAGCTCTTATTCTGAAAAAAAGACAACACTTAGCAAAGCAAAGAACAACTGCAGAACAAGACTTGGTTGAGCAGCTAAAAATAGCTGACCGAGACTATGTTGAAAAAGAACTAGAAAGCCTGCAGTTTTTGACCCCCGAAATCAAAAAACTACAGGCGCTCCTTCACTCCGACTCAAGTAACTCTCTCCACAGTAAGCGCTTAGAATTCCTGCAGAGTAATAAGAATCGCTTGCGCTTTTCCGAAAGAAACTTCCAACGACTCAATCAGTATCAAGAGGTGGAGATTCTTCAACAACACCCTGTTGAAATGAACCGGTCTGATCTGAAAGCACTCATCGCTCGGATTGAAAACAAAACGATTGGAGAGTGTAAGCCTGGTCAATCTCCTCCCGACTTACTCATCAAAAAATTCGAATTAGTAAAAAAACCAATGAGCTCAAACGAAGAAACCTTCGTAATCAACTTAGAACTCATTAAACATGAAATGGTCCATGAATAAAAAACTTCTTTCCCTTATCTGTCTTTTACCCTTCCTTGGAGGATGCCGCTCTTCCGACCAGGCTCCAAGCGTTGTCAGCATGCAGATGGTCGATCGCAATGGATTTGCAGAAACAATCAGTAACTCTGATAGGCTCAATACGTACGAAAATGTCGATTTCCTCTCTTCACAGCCCTATCAGAAAGTTCTACGCGTCTACAAAAAAGACAGAGAGGGCAAGAGCCACTCAAAACTCACCAACTACCACTCTAATGGGGGTGTCTGGCAGTACCTAGAAGCTATTGATGGAAGAGCTAACGGCAGCTTTCTAGAGTGGCACGAGAACGGTAAAGTAAAAATCGAAGCCCATGTGATCGAGGGAATAGCCGACCTCAATGAATCCGCCCAGAAAAGTTGGCTATTTGATAAGGGGTGCTCTGTTTGGGACGAAGAGGGTAATCTAACAGCGACTTTCACCTATGATAAGGGGAAGTTAGAAGGAGAAGCAAAATACTACTTCCCAAATGGAGAACTAGAAAAAAGAGTCTTTTATACACATGGAATTGCCAATGGAACTCTTACTCGTTATGACAAAGTGGGCAACCTCCTCGAGAAAATTTATTATAAAAATGGACAAAAAGAAGGAACAGCTACAGCTTTTTGGGATCCAAATACCAAAAAATACGAAGAGTCTTACAAAGACGATAAGCTAATCACTGCTACCTACTTCGACCCATCAGGCTCCATTGTAGCTCAAGTAGCCCACTCTCAAGGAACGCGAGCCATCTTCAATGGTGACAAACTCCACAGCATAGTTGAGTACCAGAATGGCAAACCCGGTGGAGAGACTAAAATCTTCTGTCCTGATGGCACCCTGCATGCAACCTACCAGGTACGCGACGGGAAAAAAAATGGAGAAGAGTGGGAATACTATCCTGCTACAGGTGATAAAATAGCTCCTAAACTGATGATCACCTGGTTCGACAATCAAATCCAAGGAATGGTCAAAACTTGGTATAAAAATAGCAAGTTAGAGAGCCAGCGAGAAATGACCAATAACAAAAAACACGGCTTGAGTTTGGCTTATTACGAGTCCGGAGATCTTATGCTTATGGAAGAGTATGAGAACAACCGACTCCTGTCTGGGTCCTACTATAAAAAAGGAGATAAAACTCCGGTCTCTACCGTCGAAAAAGGAGATGGCGTAGCAACTCTTTATACACCAGAAGGTCATCTTCTTAAAAAGGTCACCTACGAGCACAATAAGCCTGTTGTGGATTAAGACTTTCTTAGTAAAGCTCGCTCATCAGGTCTTTTGAAAAAGGCTTGATCGCATCAGCCTTTCCATCAATAACTTTGGCCAGCCAGTTGGGATCTGCTAGTAGAGAACGTCCGACAGCGGCCAAATCAAACTCTCCCTTTTCTAAGCACTCAGCCAATCGAGAAACAGTCTCCAAGGTTTTATGTCCCTCTTCTGCTTTTTGTACTTGAGCTACAAAATCAATATCATTCCCAATGCTTCCTACTGTAATCGTAGGTTTACCTGTTAGTTTTTTCACCCAGCCAGCTAAGTTCAGAGAAGAGCCCGGAAACTCAGCTTCATAAAAACGCCTTGTGCTACAGTGAAATAGATCGATTCCAGCCTCTGCTAAAGGCTTGATAAAGCGCTCTAACTCTTCAGAAGTTTCCACCAATTTGGCACTATAGTCTCCCATCTTCCATTGAGAGATCCGCATGCCGATTGGGAATGCATCTCCAACGGCCCTGCGAATAGCTTTTGTCACCTCGACAGCAAAGAGAGTTCTATCCTGTATGAATTCTCCTCCATAACGATCTGTGCGCTTATTGGTACGTGACCAAAAAAACTGGTCAATGAGGTATCCATGTGCTGCATGGATCTCTATCCCATCAAACCCTATGTCCTTGGCATTCTGTGCCGCGACTACATAAGCTTCTATTACCTCTTCAATGTCTTCCAGAGTCATTTCATGAGGGACTTCTCCATTTTCCACATGGGGATGTGGAATGGGAGAGGGGGCAAAACCTGGGATTTTTTCTCCCTGACAATCGCAGATATGTCCTGGGTTATCAGCTCCTGAATTCTGATGGATGCTTGTTTGCCGAACACTTCCGACATGCCATAACTGTGGGAAAATCTTACCCCCAGCTTGATGTACCTGATCGACAACACGGCTCCAGCCTTTAAGAGCTTCATCTCCAAACAAGTTAGGAACATCCGGATAGCCATGTGCCGCTTTGTGCCCAATGACTGTCCCTTCTGTAATGATTAGTCCAACACCGCCTTCTGCTCGTCTGCGATAATACGCAGCGACATCTTCTCCTGGAATATGATTTTTTGATTTGCTCCTCGTCATAGGAGCCATGACAATTCGGTTCCGTAGTTTAAGCGATTTGAGGGTAAATGGCTTTAGAAGAGGCTCATACATAATTTATCAGGAATCTGACGCATTGCTTTGAGGCTGAGTTTTGTAGAGCTGCTCATCGTCCTCATGAGCGCCGTAGGGCGATTTTTTCTTCTTTTTAGGTGGTTTGCAATAACGGGGGCCTTCACACCCTTGAGCTGTGACCGCAGCTCCGGTAGCTAAGTTCGGACAGACGCCATAAAGTTCTCCGTCAAGACAGTGCCAATGAACAAGATAAGGGGTCATCGACTGAGAGGAGTTTCCTCCGTATTGTTGCCCTCCTGGACCAAATGATGGGTATTGATCGGACCAGGTATTATAATGATCCGGTAGGATAATCATCTCTCCAACCATAGTCCCATCAGCTGCGCGAATCACAGCTCTAAGCTTATAGGCGCTATCGTTATAAAGCCGCAGGCTCCCAGCAAAGAGTCCTGAAGAGCAAAAAAGAAGTAGAAGTAGTTTTTTCATCTTAATTTTCATTCTCTAAGCTGGCCCATTTAAAGTCTAGTCCACCTAGAGAAGAGAGGAATACATCATTGAGACGCTTATCTTTTACATAGAGCATAGAGTAATGAAAAATCGGAATGATGGGCATCGCATCCATTAGAATTTTTTCACATTTTGCTAAAGCCTGATACCGATCGTCTGGATTGGTGAGTCTGTATGAGTCATTAAGAATTTGAATATACTCAGGATCTTCCCAGTGAGTGTTGTTCGTACTCTGAGACTTATACTTAAACACCTCTAGAAAGTTAACAGGATCGTGGAAATCAGCTCCCCAGGAGCAGAAAGCCAAATCAAAATTTTGATGAGCAAGCCGGTCAAAATAGATTTTCCTCTCAACCGATTCTAAACCAATCCGAACTCCAAAAGCTTTTTCCCATTGTTGCTGAATCGCTTGTGCAATGAGATGCGCCCTTTTCGAAGAAATATATAAGAGTGTGATCTTAGAGAAGTCTTGTTTTGAAAGTTCTTGCTCCTCAAGTACTTCATTAAACAAATCCACAGCGGATTCTGTAGCTCCATCTTTAAAGTAAGGGTCTTGCTGAAGCAGCATGGATGGGGGGACCAATCGCATAGCAGGAAGTTGTCCGCCTTGGGTCACATGCTCTACAATCGCTTCTCGGTCTATTGCTAGAGCCAGTGCTCGCCGCACCTTTGGGCAGTCTAGTAAAGGCTCTTTAGTATTCACTCGCAAAAATGCAGTCTCAGCCATTGGCTTTACAAACACCTCTTGCTTCTTTTTAAGAGAATTGATCGCATCGACTGGTATCTGCGAGAGGGGAGATCCAGCCCAATGAAGCTGTTTTTTCTCGAAAAGACTCATCTCAGTGTCGGCTTCAAGCATCACAATCTCAATACCATCAATCTGCACAATATTTGCTTCCCAATAGTCTGGATTTTTCTCCGCTCTGATCTCATCATGATGACGCCACTGACTCAAGAGAAATGGCCCATTACCAACGTAAGTCTCTTGCTTTTCCGCCCACTTGGGCTGCCTTTCATCAACTAGCTGATTGACTGGGAAAAAGAAAGGCATGGCAAATAGTTCGAGAACATAAGGCGTGGGATATTCGAGCTCCACTAATAGCGTTCGCTCATCCACAGCTAAAACACCTAGTTCATCAACCTTGCGACTTCCCTCTTTGACGGCTTGCCCATTTTTCAATACGTAGAGTTGGTAGGCGTTGTCAGAGGGAAAGCCGGGACTCAGTGTCTTTCTCCAAGCATAAACAAAATCAGAGGCCTTAACGGGATCTCCATTAGACCATTTGCTCTCTCTTAGTGTGAAGGTGTAGGTTTTCAAGTCTTCGGAGATCTCCACCCCCTTAGCAAGAGCTAACTGTGGCTCATCATTTTGGCCAACCCTGGTAAGCCCTTCAAAAAACATCCTGAGTAGTGTTTGGCTTTGTGGGTCTCTTGCCAGCCTCGGGTCTAGGGCATGAGGCTCACCGACCAGATTGATTTGTACAATATTTTGCTTTGTGTTTGAAGATTGGCATCCTCCTGCAAGCAGCATGAGGAACAGAAGACTTTTTTGGATTTTAGCTCTATACATGTCTGGCATCTTACTCCAGACCCAAAAAAAGTGCACAGATAAAACAATTTATTTGACGTCTAAATCTCAAACTTTTAGGTTGAAGGCAATCACCTAAATAATAGGAGTTTTTCTATGCGCCCTGATACCAAAAGATTGTCTGCTGTTGCTGTTGTAGCCCTCGCGACTATTCTATGTGGTGCGAACTACTCTGAATATGCATCAAAACGGGCTGCAAATTGCGCTCCGGACGACAGCCTTTTTTCTTTCTGCCTAGGCCCAGAAAATTATCAAGTAAATGCTCCCGTTAGTCCTAAAACATGTAACGGAGACTTTGAATTCACAGTAGGAGCTGTCTACTGGCTCGCAGAAGAAGACGGACTCGAATATGCAGTTAGAAACGAAGTGATCGGCAACGAAGGCGCCGATGTGACTACGGGGAACCGTTCTTTAAACAACCTCGTTGATTCAACATACCTAAGCCCAAACTTCAAGAAAGACTTTGGACTCAAGCTGGGGGCCTCCTATACCTCTCCCTGCGACAACTGGGACATTAATCTTCTATGGACAAAATTTCATCAAGGATCCAGTGGAAAAGTAGAAGCTGAATTTGAGGACAATGTGACCCTACTTCCTCTATGGTCAGCCTTCCAATTTCCCCAAGCAGGAAATGCCCCTATTCTATTCGCTTCTGATATCGAGACCTTTTGGAAATTCGATCTCAACCTTATCGATCTCGATCTAGGCCGCCGATTCTGGACAAGCAAATATCTCGCTCTACACCCACATGTGGGTTTGCGCTTTGCCTACCTCCACCAAGACTTCAAGATCAATCATCGAGGAGGAAGCTGGATCGTCCCAGGACTGGACCTACGCTTCAATGGCATTGTTGATCTAAAAAACGACTACGAAGGAGTCGGTTTGCGATCCGGCCTAGATAGCACCTGGAATCTGGGATGCGGCTGGGCTCTTTACGGAGACTTCTCTCTTTCCGTTATCTATGGAAAATTCAAGGTAGACCACGACGAGGTCCTGCGAAATGTGGTAGCCCCGTATTCCAAAACAAAAATCCTCGACACTGAAGACCACTTTCGTGCTTCTAGAGCAATTCTTGATTTAGGACTAGGCATCCAGTGGAGCACCATGTTTTGCGACTGCAAGTACGGAACAACACTTGCTCTTGGCTGGGAGCAGCACTCCTTCTTCAACCAGAACCAACTCTGGAAAATCAAGCGTGTTAGTGGCTCGAACGGAAGCGGCCTTTTTAACAACTCTGGAGAAAACAACTTCCAGCAAAGGCGTGGAACTTTAAACACGAGTGGCTGGACGTTAACAGGCAAACTCTCATTTTAATTGAGGAGCTTAAATTAGCATGAGCCTATCAAAAAAACTCCCCCTCGCAGCCCTTTCTCTTATTGGAGTGATGGGAAGCGCCTGGGCTGCTAGCTGCAACCAAACACCTCCCACCTCCTGCTACCAAGATGATTGTACCTCCTGCCACTGCTTAGGACCGGAAAACTACCAAGTAAATGCTCCGGTAGGTCCTAGGACATGTAATGGAGACTTCGAAATCAAAATAGCTGGAATCTACTGGAAAGCAGAACAAGAAGGACTTGCCTATGCCATTCGAAACGAAGTGGCAACTCTCACCCCATTTGGCACTCCTGACATGGTCAACCTCGTTGATGCAACGCTCTTATCACCGAAGTTCGGTTGGGACTTTGGTTTCAAGTTCGGCCTTGGTTACACGATGTCCTGTGATGGATGGGATATTGGGGCTGTTTGGACGAGCTTACATGACAGCGCCCAAGGGCATGTGGAAAGCACTCTTAGCGATAACGACACACTGATTCCTCTATGGACAGCCACTCAAGCCCAAATGACCGAAGATGGAGGATCTCTCTTTGCAACTGATATTCAAACACTTTGGAAACTAGAGCTCAACCTTATCGACATCGAGCTTGGCCGAAAATTCTGGACAAGCAAGTACCTCTCTCTCCGTCCAGTTGTAGGATTGCGAATTGCTCAAATGGACCAAGACTTCGATATCACTCATCAAGGGGGAAGCTGGCGCGACATATTTGCCAATCAGCAGCTCAAGGGAGTGACAAAACTAGACAATGATTTCAAGGGAGTTGGTCTACGCTCCGGACTTGACACTGTCTGGAATGTAGGGTGTGGGTTTTCTTTCTATGGAGATTTAGCTATTTCGATCATCTACGGAAAGTTTCACGTAGAAAATAACGAGACTGTTCGCAACTCAACAGCCCCCTTCTCAAAATCTTCGATTGCTGAGACGGAGGAAAGCTTCCGAGCATCTCGATCTATTCTAGATCTTGCGGCGGGCATTCAGTGGGAGACAATGCTGTGCGAGTGCAGTTACGGCCTTACATTAAGCCTTGGTTGGGAACAACACCATTTCTTCAACCAAAACCAACTTTGGAAAATAAAACGATTTGGCGGACTAAACTTCATGATTGATTCGGGTGAAAACCTCCTTCTTAGTCAGTCTAAAGGTAGTTTGACAACAGAAGGATGGACGCTAGCTGCGAAATTTGCATTTTAAAACATTATTACAAAAAAACCTTTGCAAAAAAAAGAATAATCTTCTTATTGTGAAGTTAAGCAAAAACAGCCCTGTCAAAGGTTATGGGGCAGAAGAATTTCTTCTTAAAAACAACAGGAGCCTATCTATGAAAATGGATATTAGAAAAAAATGGCCTGTCGCTGCCTTGTCTTTGATCGGAATGGCAAGCACCGTCAGTGCTGCAAGAAACGATGACAAATGTGGTGCTACACCACCAGCAACTTGCTACCCTTCAGATTGCAGACCTTGCCACTGCCTAGGGCCTGAAAACTACGGAGTCAACGCTCCTGTAGGACCTAAAACTTGTAATGGTGATTTCTTCATCAATGTTGCAGGATTTTACTGGAACGCACACCAAGATGGCATGGAATATGCAGTACGTAATAGAGTGCAAAATCCAGGAGAAAGCCCTGAGCTTTCCTCAATTGAAACACTAAACAACCTGGTTGACGCTAGATACCAAACTCCAGACTACGGCTGGGATTTTGGATTTAAGCTAGGCGTTGGATACACTACAACTTGTGATGGTTGGGATATCGGCGTTCTTTGGACTTGGTACAAAGGGAAAGCTAATGACAAGATCGAAGCAGAGCCTGATGACAACGAAACACTTGTAACTCTTTGGTCTGCTTTTGCCCCAGTACAGGGATCTGTTGTTTATGCAACAGACATCACTACTAACTGGAAGCTTGAACTAAACCTGATTGATATCGAACTTGGCCGCCAGTTCTGGACAAGTAAATATCTATCTCTAAGACCTCATGTTGGCTTACGTGTTGCCTACATTAAGCAAGATTGGAACATGTCCCACAGAGGTGGTAGCTGGAGCTCTAGAGGAGCAGTATCAGGCCCTCCTGCCATCGGGTCTCAGGACGCGTTCAACAACGAAGCGAAAATCAACAACGACTTCAAAGGCGTTGGTGTTCGTGGTGGATTGAACTCTGAGTGGAACTTCGGATGCGGATGGGCTCTTTATGGAGATATGGCAGCGTCTATCGTTTACGGTAGATTCGATATCGACCATGATGAGACTAATCGCTTTGCAGTGACACCTCACACTAAGCGTTCTGTCCTAGAAACAGAAGATACATTCCGCGCTTCACGTGGAATGCTTGACCTAGCTCTTGGACTTCAGTGGTCTACAATGTTCTGCAACTGCAGCTACGGATTCACAGCAAGACTTGGTTGGGAACATCACCTGTTCTTCGACCAGAACCAAATGTGGAGAGTTAATCGTATTGGTGACCAACCAGTCGATGGCGTACTTCCTGTAGCAAACAACAATGGAGAAAACGTCTTCCAACAGCGTCGTGGAGATCTCGACACTCAAGGTTGGACACTCTCATTCAAGTTTGAGTTCTAATTTAGACTCTAACTTATTCACAGAAAACTGTTGAAGAAAGGCCGGGAATCATTCTCGGCCTTTTTTTAACCCTCGAAATGATCTATATTTTGCGTGGGAACGATCTGCAAAGCTTGAAAAAGTCTGATTCAATCTGATCATTTTACCTTCAGAGTCTTTCGGCCGAAGTTCTGACAGATAACTTATTTAGAATCTCTCAAAGCATTCATCAAGCCAACTTTGTATTTCTAAAATAGCAACACAGCCTCTTTCGCAAATACGGAGTTTAGGTTTTTCATCTGTATTTTGACTAAAGAATCAACCAATGAATTATTCAGAACCTCTCTTACCCCAAATTATTTTTTCATGCTGAATAATTTTTTCTGTAAGCGCAACACTGTAATGTCACCCCTCTCCAAAACTAAAATGTCACCCCTAGGCCAAAAATAGGGGGTAATAAAGTTGGAGAGGATGTGGACCATGAAGGAAGTAAAGCGGCTCAGCGTGCTTGAGCAAGTGCAAAA
>JAJFME010000006.1 GCA_021772375.1 Chlamydiota bacterium
TAGTCTGGGGTCAGTCATATCTCCAAAAAGACTGACCAAATCTTGCGTGATCATGTGATACCTCCTAGGGAATAAAGGTATCTACTCTCTATCACAAGAGCATTATCTCTCAAGATTAAATTTTAATGCGTATTCCCTGGGTTTTTGTCAACTTTTTTAAAAGGTTTACGTCTGCGAACATCCCAGCTCTCCGTCTCCCAAAGAGAAGGTTTCCTCTGATCATTTTCCATAATTGAGGGTGGTTTTTTATTTAAAGAGATCTAAGTCTCTGATAAGCATTGTCTTGTGTGTTTGTTGCTCTTTCTTAAGCTGTTAATTATGTTGACTTTATGTAATTATTATTATACAATTACTAATCATGAGAAATATAGATGTTTATAATAGTCGATCTGTAATTTCCTATAAAAGAGAGATGGTTACTCCCTCTATAGAAGAGGAGGGCGCTAGCTTTTGGAAAGATCCTGCCACCTATACTTACCAAACTCTCAAAAATTGGGGACTAAGGACCGCTAAAGAGTGGAGCCCGTCTTTACATGGGATACTAGAAGAGCGTTTGAAGAATCCGATTTCACCAAAGGGCCTGTTGAAGATTGCTGTTGTTTTGGGAGAAATCGGGCAGAGTGTATCAAGATCGATCCCTTGTGACTGGTTTAGCGGGAGCTCTAAGATTCCTTTTTCAAAAGACTTGCATCAGAGTGTTATCTCTGCAGGTCAGCAGCTCAAGAAAAAGGCAATCCAAATTGTGAAACGCCTAGAAACTACTTCTGATCCAGAAGAAACAGCTCGAAAGATTGTTGTACAAGAAGCTCATGCAATTGGAGCAAAGTTTTTTGAGGATTTAGCGGTTATAGGACAGCGAAGCGCGATAGCTTTTCCTTTGGTACTGACTCTTGTAAGTCCATTTCTGTCTTTTGGAACTTGGGAGAAATTAGCTCTTTTAGGAGCTACAGTTAGCGCTATTGCAATTGATGAGGCTATTCTCAAGCGACTTGAAGGTCTTCATGCAACGTATGATTCGAGTTATGCTGTAAAGTCTTTCAAACCAACCTTAGCCGAAGCTTTGCCGTTGGAAAGCAAGTCTAAAAAGAGTAAACGAAGAGCACTAGTTGAGCCTACGTCCTTCTCAAAGCAGATTGACTCTATAAGAAAGCAAATTAACCACTTTTTAGAAGATCCTGCAACGAAGAGCTACCAGGCGATTCAGAGTATTGTTTCTAATCTAACAGGGCGGGTGAGTCCTACGTTGCAAAAGATGGCACGGCGCTTCTTAGAAGCTCCTTTGTCTCCAGAATTTCTTTTGAAAATAGCGGTTGTATTGGATGAGATTTCGCAAAAAGTCTCCAAGACAAAGCCAAAAGGTCTATTCATAGATGGACACAAGATTCCTCTTTCTCGCCGTATCCATCGCTGTATGATCGCTGGAGCGCAAAAGATGGAAATAGATTCAAAGGATTTAGGAAGATTGCTTGAGATTTACGAAAAACCTTGGGTCAAAAAACTTGAAAAATTCGGTCACAAGGTAAATAGGATCATTGTAACAAAGAAGCTTTCCCTTAAAGATTACGGGCATGCTGCTCTAAATATTTGGTGGAGAGCTGTCTTAGCTGTCTCTAAATTTTTTGGATGGGAAAATTTCATCAGCCATGCCGAATCTCAGTTGGAGAAAAATCGAAATAGTCGGTCTGCCATTCAAGAGTTAAGAAATGTTGCAGAAAAGAAGCTCGGAAAGAATGAAAAGCTAGATATTTGTCAAAAAATTGTGAGAGAAAGAGCGCACTATGCTGTTTCTAAAGCTTTCGATGATGCACGCGTAATTGCACTTCGTACAGGGATCTTATTTGCCGTAAGTGCTCTAGCTCTTTACCATTTCTCGATCTATGGCTTTGTCACAGAGTTAGCTCTTCTTGCTTCTACTTTTGGAGCGGTAGCAACCCATAGAGAAGTTGTTAAGAGGCTAAAGCCTCTTTACGCTAGCTATGATAAAAACTACTCCCCAGACAAGTATGTGAAATTCCATGGAAAAAATCTTTTGACATGTGCTGTGCAACTTGTTCAGGACGAGAGGACTAAAAGATCTGAGAATAAGCAATTGAAAGCTCAATAATCTCGTATTACTATAAATTCCTTACTGTTGATTTATCATTTATTAACATGTTATAATAAACTGTTAATAACGATGGTTTGTAATGGTGGATTCTATTAATAAAAGCTGTTTTTCTCCAGCTGTGGAGACTTTTACAAGTCTTGGGCAGTCTCGAGTGGCACTGAAGAGTGCAGCTCCGAATGCCTGCGCTGTTTTGACAGTGGTAAATGATTGTTTGAATACTCTTACAGATGGGTTTTCAGACAATTGTGCTATACCTGCAATAAAGAATGGCTATCGCTTGGCTAAAGGCTCGGTTTGCTTTGCCGTTGGATGTGTTTCCTCTAATCTAGCGGATAGGATGCGAAAGAGCTGGACAGATCCATTTTCGACAGAATATGTTCTTGAGAAAGCAAAAAAAATTGGGGCAAAAGCGGATGAGATGAGTTTGTCTAAGCCCAAAACTTCTGGTAAAGAGTTTGTTGCAGGCCTCGACAAAAGAGCCCTTTTATCTGCCCAGTCAACAGGGGTTGTTAATCGACACTTAAAGCCTTTTTTCTTACGGGGGGTTAAACAACTATACCTTTTAGTTGAAAGAGTTTCTAATACAGCGGCTAGTGTAAAATCCCCCCTTATTCGCAATCTAAACGAAGGAGTTGTTTCAGGTGCGCGGGATGTGTATTCATATGTCAATACAGCAATGGCAGGTCTTGCACAAACAGTACAGCCCTTTCTTAAGCAAGCTGTTCCTTTAGGAGAATCATTGATTCTAGCTAAAGAGCATTTAGAGACTTCTTCTTTGGGAGAGTCTACAAAACAAGCTCTTTCTCTTTTGGGTAGATCCTGGGCTCCTCTTTATACGTGTGGGACCGCAATAAAAAAGTATATTCTGAAGACGATTTTACTATTTATTCGGATAATAGATAAAGCTTTAGGATATCTTACACTGAATCCTGAGCGTAGACTATTAAAATGCTTATCTGAAAAGGTTCAAGACAAATTGAATCAGATTTGGAAGAGGGTGACCGAAAAGTGGCATCGCGTAGCTGAGGAGCAAGAGGCATCTATTCGAAAAGATGTTGTTGTATATCTCACAGATGTGGGGCTAGATTTTACGGTTAAAACGGTGAGTTCGGTGGCTGTAAAGAGCTATTTGGGATATTTGGCATATATGCCAGTGAGAAGCTTGCTTACAACAGTATTGCCTGTTTCTCCTTATTTAGTAGATGTTGCTGTAGGAGCTGCTGTTGTTACGTCTCTTTGGAAAAATACGATTAAACCAACATTGCAGCCTTGGCATGAGAACTACAGCAAGGAATTTGATGGAAAGGGAATGAGCTTAAAGAGCTTTTGCCATAGAATGGGTATCTCAGATTCCTACTATAAGATAAAAATTTTACAAAAATATTTACATTCATAAGAGAGTTTATTGTGTTATCCAGTTTGTTTCAGTACGCTACTCATGCAGCACGCATTGCCCCTGCAGCTTTTAATCTCCATCAAACTTACAGACAGGGACAAAGAATCAATGCAATCTTTGAATTTCCAGAGACTAAGATCGTAGCTCCTGTAACAGAGCTTGCTACAAGTGCTGGGATGTCTGCACTAAAACATGGATATACTCTGACCAGAAAAACTGTTTCTTCGATTGCAGGTGGTGTGGGTGTATTATCTGGTCATTCTTATGAGCAAACCAAGCAGAAGATGAGCCGTGCAATGGTCGACCCCATTTCTACGGAGCGTTTTGCTAGTTGGATTGGAAAGATGAAAAAAAAGGATGGGGACTTGGCGAGCAAGGCTGTTTTGATTTTGAACTTTCCTGCAAAGACGCGCGAGACCATTGAAAGCATTCCGGAATTTGTAAAGAAAGAAGTAATCGAGCCTTTAAGAGCTGACGCTGCAGCAAAAGTTAAGGAGACTGTTAAAGAGGCTGTAGAAGAAGTTGCAAAGCTCTCTGTTTGGGATAGGATCAAAAGCATTGTTAAACAATGCATTCGCTTTATAGCAAACCAGTTCCTTCGAGTGATTAGAAGAGCTCCTTTGAAAGAGGATGAGGGGGTGGCAGTCGTTGATGCAATTGCTGATCACGTCGGAAACCGAATAAAGACTGTAGCTAATAAAAAAGCCGAAGAGGTAGTAGAAGCTGCATCTCAAAAAGCTGCTGATGCAGTAGATCAAGCGCTTCAGTCTCAGGCGAAAAATGTGACTGATATCATTGAAGAAAAAGAGAGCGAGATCCGTCAGCAGATGTGGGCCTCTGGCGTCAATCTAATCGCCCCTATGGTAGTTGGAACCGTAGCTAGCTATGCGACTCGAGCAAGTCTTGTCTTTGGGTTATATAAGGCTGTAGAGGTTGGCACGAAGGCAATAGCTCCCCAATATGTGGGTGATTCGATCGAATTACTTAACACAGTTACTACTTATGCACCTGCTTGTGCTACCACAGTAGCTGGGCTTCTATGGGTTCGCAGCCTTGCTGTTACAGGAAGGAGCTTGTATCGTTCTTATAGTTCTGATTTCACACCGGGGTCTGGAGCCGTTCAAGAGCTAAGAGATCTCGTTGGAGGGCAATACGTCGATCCTATAACGAATGCGATCAACGAATACTTGCCAGAGGAGAACTCTTATGCAAGAAAGTTTGTAGAGCGGGTTGCTGGGATGTTGTAAGAGAAATGCCCAGGAGAGGACTCGAACCTCCACACCTTGCGGCACCAGAACCTAAATCTGGCGTGTCTACCAATTTCACCACCTGGGCAGATGAGAAACGTCCACTACGTTAGCGTGAAATACCGTTTTTCGTCAAGAGCTCTATTGCGGGCTGTAGACGGGGCTGATCTGGTAACCGGTCTCTTTGATAGCAAAAATGATTTTAGCAATCGACTCCCAGTTGGCATCTTTGTCGATGTGGAGAAGAACTTTTGTTTTCTCTTTATCTTCAGGCAGTAGGCCAAGTTCTTCTTGGCGTAAGAGCTCTGCTTTCACTGCAGTAACACCATCTAGAAGGAACTCATTGAATTCAGTTACCCATTTATATTGCCCCTGCTCATTTACGCTAAGGAGGAGGGTATATCCAGGCTGTGTCTCTGTAATTGTTGGGGGAGGTGCTTGAGTATCCATTTTGACGAGGTTGACCTCGCTGTCATAGAGTGCTGTTCTAGTTACTGCAAGGACTGCAAAGACCGCAAGTACCAGGAAAAGGAAATCGACCATCGGAGCGAGGTTTAAGCCTCTACGCGCCGTAAGTTCTTCATCAGGAATCATTGTACTCATTGTTTTTCCTACTTATCCGAGATGCTAGGGCCGCGAGTATCAATAAGAGCGGCAAATGTTTGAGCTTCGTTTTCTACACTGGCCAAGATCCGAATGAGTCGGTATTTTGCTAGCGCATATAGGATCATAGCTAAGATGGCTACAACGAGTCCTCCTACAGTAGTCCCCACTGAGATCCCCAAACCATCGAAGAGAAGAGAGACGCTCTCCATAGAACGGTTGAGGTCATAGAAGGCGTAGAACATTCCTAAAACTGTACCAAGCAGTCCGATCATGGGAGCGATGATAGCAATCTCGTTGAGGATGCCAATCCGCTGCCAAAAAGCTACAGTGCTTCTTTTTCCTTCGGTTTTCATCGTTTCGACCATAACGCTTAAACCATGTTTGCGAGCCAGAATTCCAGAGGCTAGCATTTTACAGAAGAAATGTTTCTCTTTAACGCAGAGATCTAGAGCTTCATCAAACTGGTTGCTGGTTAATTTTTTTCTTAGCTCTTTGATCAGTTTTGGAGGTAGGAACTTAAAGGAACGGATGGTCATCATACTGTAGAGCCAGACGCATACAGAAACTGTTGAAAGCAGAAAGAGGAGTGTGTAGATGATGGGAGCACCTGCAAATACTTCTCGGAGGTTGATTTCAATGGCTTGTACAGATTTTGCTGTCTCTTCTTTAATTATGTTTAAGGGGGAAGAGAGGGCTAGGGGTTCATTTTCTGCAACCATGTGATCGATTTCAACGCCTAGGGACTCGGTCTCTTCGATGGGAATATGTTCGATGTGGTTATTTAGGATGACCGCAGGAGAGACTTGTTCCCGTTTTGGGCTGTTTTTTTCGTCAGAAATGAACTCTGGCACGTCTTGTGACATTTGTTGGCTGAGTTCTTCCCTATTAAGCCCGTCTTCTTCAAGAAGAGCTTCGATCTCACTATCAAGAGCGAGCATCTCGTCGTCTTCGGCAAACATTTCGATCGGATCGCTTAAGTTTTCAGATGCTTGAATACTTCCTATAGAGAAAAGAAGGATGAAGGTGAAGCTGGTCCATTTCATTGGAGTCCTCGCGGGTGAAAATGATTGATAAATTTTTACCTTATCAAGTCACAGAGAAATTCTTCAACTAATTATCTGATCTAGCTATAATGTCTCTCTATATGCAACCGAAAAATTTAAAATTTCCTTTCACATGGGAAGAGAGAAAACCCGCTTTTTATAAAGGTGTTCTCATTGTTCCTCAGTACTACGACAAGCATGAGGAATGGCGGGATGAAGAGGGGCTATTCGTTTCTGAGAAGCCGATCTTTATTGAGTTTTGCTCTGGCAATGGAGACTGGGTGATCGAAAAGGCAAAACAGAATCCAAATGTTTTATGGGTTGCTGTCGAAATGCAGTTTGAGAGAGTTCGAAAGATCTGGTCGAAAATGCATAATGAATCTGTTAAAAATCTTTTGATTGTTTGTGGGGAAGCTTTGACGTTTGCTAGTCACTACTTACAAGAAAATTCTATCCAGGAAGTTTTTGTGAATTTCCCGGATCCTTGGCCAAAAGATCGGCATGCAAAGCATCGCTTGATTCAGCGTCCCTTTATTGATCAACTCGCGCGTGTTGTGAAAGAAAAAGGGAGGGCCACATTTGCAACAGATGATCCTCCCTATAGCAAACAAATGGTTGCTGAGATGCGTTCTCACACAGATTGGAACAACTGTTTCCCTGATCCTTACTACATCAAGGACTGGGAGGGGTATGGCCACTCTTGGTTTAAGGATTTATGGCAAAGGAAAGGACGGGATTTTTTCTATATACAATTTGAGAGAGCTCCATGCTAAAAACTCTCAAAGCACATCCCTCTAGTGATTTAGACTGGGAGATCGATCCTGAACAAGAGGTAACTTGGCACTTAGACTTTGGGTGGACTGTATTAGATCCTTTTGATGAGGCTTTATTCAATGCCAACTTTTTAGCTGTTGAGGAATTTGCAAAGAGAGTTCCAAAGGCCAAAAAAGTTGTACTAGCCATCTGTGATGGGCAATTTGCTGATTTCATACAGGTGGATGAGCCTATGAACTTGTACTGCGTAGAGCTCTTCTCTGAATACCTCCATCGTCTCGCATCAGTACTGCCAGATGAGACGATAGCAGAGGTAAGGGTCGATATTTCAAAAAAGCAAAATTTTGCAGAGATGATGCTTCTTTTCTGTAGACGGAGATTTGAGCATTTTTCTCTTGAGTTTTCCAATATTCATCTTCCGATAGAAGGGGACCAGAAGATAGCTGTGAGCCTTCCTCAAGATGAGAAATATGACATAGAGATTTTTCAAAAGCTTTTTACGGATTTGAGCGATTATTCATTTAAGTGTATCCCAGAAGAGCTGCTTAATGAACATTGGGAAGGGGTGGACTATTTAATAGTCGATCCTGAGTCGATGGGAGATATTGGAAGGCGGATGTTATATGGATTTGAAGCCGCTGGGGGAACGATCATCTCCACGAGAGGTTCGCTTGGGTTTACAAACGAAACCTCTCTCGAAGACTTTTTCGGAGTAGAGGGATTCGAACCCCCGACCCACTGCTCCCAAAGCAGTTGCGCTAGCCAAGCTGCGCTATACTCCGATACATAGATAGCGCGGAGTATATCCTTATAGGGGATTTTAGGGAAAGCAAAACGAGGTTTTCAAAAAATCTTATATCTGTCATCTTGCGGGTATGACGAAATTCAACGAACTTACCTCTGTAGATAGGCTAAGGACTTTAGCCGAAAATCCAATCGATTTGACAGTAGAAGGAGCTCTCAATCCTAAGCGAGTCAATCATATGATTGCAGAAGGAATGGGGCTTAAACTCTTCTATTCTTCGGAAAGAGTAACGGATGAGACTATCAATGCTCTTTTTGCCCTTGCAGATGAGACTAAAGCTGTCGAAAAGATGGCAGCGATGCAGGCGGGGGAGACTCTTAACAAGATTGAGGGCGTTGAGAGTGAAGATCGCGCTGTTCTTCACACTGCAATGCGGGATTTTTTCGACAATCAGGAAACAGCCACAAGAGCGAAAGAGGCAACGGATTTAGCTTATCAAGAGTGTGAGAAGCTGAAAACCTTTCTTGGTGAGATGGGAGATCGTTTTACGGATCTTGTACAGATCGGGATTGGAGGATCGGATTTAGGGCCAAGAGCTATTTATATGGCACTCAAGGCTTATCAAAAGTCAGAGCGAAGAGTCCATTTCATTTCAAATGTTGATCCAGATGATGCTGCTGCTGTACTTGAGCTAGTAGATCTGTCTAAAACACTTTTTGTTATTGTTTCAAAGTCAGGTGGCACTCTAGAGACTTTGACGAATGAAACGTATGTTGTTGAGAGGCTGAAAAAAGCTGGGCTCAACCCACAGAATCACTTAGTTGCTGTGACTGGAAAGGGGAGTCCGATGGATAACCCAGATCGCTATCTTCAGTCTTTCTATATCTGGGATTACGTAGGAGGGCGTTACTCTGTCACATCGATGGTAGGTGGTGTCACTTTGGCTTTTGCTTTTGGCATGGATCGCTTCCTCGACTTTCTTCGAGGCGCATCTGCAATGGATAAGCTTGCTAAGAATCCTGATCCAAGCGCGAACTTACCTCTTTTATCAGCACTTTTAGGGATCTGGAATCGCAACTTCTTAAACCATCCGACAGTTGCAATTATTCCTTATTCTCAAGCACTTTCTCGTTTTCCTGCACATTTACAGCAGCTTGATATGGAATCGAATGGAAAACATATCGACAAGGAAGCCAATAGGGTAGCTTTTGAAACAGGTCCAATTATCTGGGGAGAGCCCGGTACTAATGGGCAGCATTCGTTCTACCAGCTCATTCATCAGGGAACTACAGTTGTTCCTCTTGAATTTCTTGGGTTTATCAATCCTCAATACAATGCAGATGTTGAATACCAAGGGACATCTAGCCAGGAAAAGCTTCTGTCCAACCTAGTAGCGCAGTCGATTGGATTAGCTACAGGCCAGCATAGCGATAATCCCAATAAGGTCTTTGAGGGAAATCGCCCCAATCGGATTCTTCTAGGGAGTCGTCTAGATCCTTACATGCTCGGTGCGATCCTCTCTTATTATGAGCATAAAGTGGCTTTCCAAGGATTTATCTGGGATATCAACTCGTTTGATCAGGAAGGGGTTCAGCTTGGAAAAGTGTTAGCTCTTAAGATGATTGAGCAGTTTGCTACGAAAAAGGATGGCAAGCCTGTTGATGAGAAAGCATTTCCACTAGGCTCTGCTTACCTGGGCCACTTCTCCTGAGTCGACTTCGATCACTTGCTTGCCAGGAAACACTTCAGGCCATTCATTGGGTGAAGTGACAAAGATCTGACCCAAAGACTTCACCTTATTTTGGAATGCAGCTTGTCTGTTTAGATCGAGATGTGCTCCAAAGTCATCGATACTCATTAAGGGGGTTTGCCCTGTATGTTGCCGCAAGTGTTCCCATTGGCACAGCCTTAAGGATGCAATGACAGAGTGCTTCTGTCCTTCACTTGCAAAAGACTTAGCGGAAAACCCTTGGATCTCAAATAAGACATCATCTCGATGGGGCCCATTGAGTGTAGCTCCAATGTGGAGCTCTTGTGCTCGTGTTTTTTTCCAATGCTTGATTAGCTCATCTTTTTCCTGAGGGGATAAAGAGTGCTGATAATGGATTTTAATTGGGTCTGTTCCTGAAGAGAGGATTTCCATGCTTTTTTGTAGAGGTGTCTCTAACTCGGAGATCATCTCTTTTCGCTTTTGCATGAGGTAGGCAGCGCTTTGCGCCATGATCTCTTCCCAAGAATCTATAGTCTCTTCTTTTCTTTTTTTAAGAAGTTCGTTTCTTTGGCGCATCGCTTTGTGGTAGCGAGCCAAGTGGTGCAGGTAGAGGGGATCGAACTGAGAGAGGTGCATATCTAGGAATTTTCTTCTGTTCGATGGGATCCCAGCTACTAGAGCTATATCCTCTGGTGCGTAGAGGATATGGGGGAGAAGACCTATTAGGGGAGTGAAGTGGGAGTAGGTATTGGCGTTGTATTGGACCTTTTTTGTCTCTCCATTGAAGGAGATCTTAAGAGTTTGGCTCACTCCCTCTTTTTCTAGCTCAGCTTCTAAATAAAAGAAGTCGGATCCTTTTTGGATAAGTTGGCTCAGCTGCGTAGTGCGAAAGGAGCGTCCAGTGCTTAGTAGGTAGAGTGCTTCGAGGAGATTCGTCTTGCCTTGTGCATTTTTCCCTGTGATCCAATTGACACCGGGCGAAAAGGAAATTTCCGCCCGTGTGTAATTGCGAAAGTGATGTAAGTAGAGCTTTTTCAGCATTCAGGAATCTCTAAAGATAAGTATTTAGAGTCTCCTTAACTTTCTAGTCGCATAGGCATGATTACAAATTCAGCCTTAGAAGAGTCGGTGATGAGCCCTGGATTATAAGAATCTGTGACAGCAAATTGAACCGTCTCATCTGGGCTATGGCGCAAGATGTCTAGGAAGTAATGAGGGTTAAATGCGATCTCGAGCTTAGGGCCGCTGTAGTTGACTGGCATACTTACTTTTCCCTCTCCGATATCACCACTTGTAGCAGTTAGTTGCAAAACGCCCTCTTCAAATATGAACCGGACTGAGTTGCTTCCTTCTGAGGTGAAAAGAGCTACTTGTCGCAAGAGAGAAATCAGCTCATCTTTATGTAAAGTAAGCGTGTTTTCTGTTTTCTCAGGAATCACTCGAGTGATATCAGGGTATTGCCCAGACAGCAGTTTTGTGATGAGGATAGTAGAATCGGTTTCAATCGCTAGTTTTTCAGGCATGAGGGTAAGTTTTACATCTTGGTCGCTGATGAGCTTGACCATCTCATCAACAGCTTTCAAGGGGAGGATGTAGGAGCCTGCTGGTGCAGAATCTTCGTCTAGTTCGATCTGATTACGAGCTAAGCGTTTTCCATCTGTTCCAACGAAGGTAGCTAGGCTTGCAGCTTTTTGCATAAGAACGCCATTGAGGACTTGGCGAGAGTCGTCACGCGCTGAAGCAAAAGCTGTACGCATGAGCATCTCTTTTAAAGTATCGGCTTTAAAGTCCATCTGATGTCCTTCCGACAAATCTGGTAGGGCAGGGAATTCACTTTTATGCATTCCTTGGATTCGGAAGTTTGAACTGCCAGCGTGGATGACTGCAATTTCAGGTGATGTTGATTCAATCAAAACTTCTGGTGTTGTCAATTCACGCACGAGTTGGAAAAGACGGCGGGCAGGCAAAGTGATCGCCCCAGCTTCCAATACTCGTGCTTCACAGAAAACTTTCATGCTGACTGTTAAATCTGTTGCGCTGATGATTAACTGATCGTTCTCTGCTTCAATGAGAACATTCGCAAGAATAGGGATTGAGGGCTTAGTAGGAACGACATTTTGGATTTTGCCGATTAGCTGTGCAAAATCGGAACGGTGCATTTGGAATTTCATAGGACCACCTCATAAGTTTGTTCGAGGTCTAACCATATCGAAATTGAGATACCTAAGTCAAGCCTAGTGCTGTTTCATCGCGCGTTCGATTGCCCGCTTGTCTTCGCGCGCTTTGATTGAAGCCCGCTTGTCGTAAGCTTTTTTTCCACGAGCTGTGGCGATTTTGATTTTGATAAAGCCCTTCTTGAGGTAGATGGCTAGAGGGATAATTGTGATCCCTTTATCTTGGGAGGCTTTTAAGAGTTTGTTGATTTCTCGTTTGTGAAGGAGGAGTTTTCTCTCTCTCCGTTCTGCATGTCCAAACATTGCAGCTTGTGCGTAAGGGGCTATGGATGCATTTTTCAAGATTACATCATTTCCTGAGACGAGGACGTAGGCATCTTGGAGGCTGCCGCTAGATGCCCGTAGGGCTTTTACTTCAGATCCCATTAAGACCATTCCAGCTTCGAAGGTTTCCATGATTTCATAATCGTGGAAAGCTTTTCTATTGGAAACGAGATCGTTATGTTTACTCATTGCTAAATAGTTCGTGCCCAAGCGGTGTTAAATAGAAGCAGTCACGTCCATCTTTTGTTCCGGTTGCGACAAGCCCTACTTCAAATAAGCACTGATTGATTACGGTACGAAAAAAAGCTTTTTCCGTCTCGGTATATTCAGGGAGTTGGTATTTCCATTTGCGCCCTTGGCGCTTTAATTTGACTTGGTGCTCTTCTTTAAGGGGGATGAAGACGCCCTCTAAGAAATCATCTAAGAAGACCCATCCGGCATTTGCAATGCGGGATACGCTTTTTTCAGCTTCTCGGATAATTTTTTGCTGGCAAAGCTCTTCAGGCATGTCGTGATTGATTAGCGTATTGCGAGGGTGGCGGTAGATAAACATTGCCCGATCAGCAGGTGACATGGCTAGCCATGCTTCGCAGTCACTTGTACAGCTGATCTTAGATCCATCGCGAGCAGCTAAGTTAAGCTGACAAAGTTTTGCGATATAGCCTTCAAAATCGTCGTCTTTAAATTCGGGGTGCTTCTTCTTGATGGTAGCTATTGCTGTATTTGTAATAGGACTCTTTTGAGAGAGCTCGAGTAGAGTACTCATCTCTTCAACTACAGAAAAGTCGCCAGGTTTTGAGCGTTGAATTTGCTCTTCATCGATGATGGGAGTAGGCTCAGTGTCTCGCACACAGCGTAAGTATTCTTGCCATTCAAAAAATGGTGTGATCACTTGAGTAAAGCGATCTCCATCCTTCTTGTATTTGATGCACGCAACAAAGCTAAACTCAAGATGGAGCATGTGTCTTTCGAATGCTTCTTGAGATAGATCAAATTTTTTGATCATATCGGTTGCATTGATTTCATAGTGGGGGGATTTGTAGAGCTCGTTCATGATCCCTTGCTCTACTGGATCTATTATGTTGAGATCCATCAAATAGCGCTGGAAAATTTGGGGGGTTTGAAGATATTTTTCGACAATGGACTCAAAAATATTGTCCGAGGTGCGAGAGATAGAATACCAGTTGGGTAGAACGTGGATCGGCACTTTACGGAATAGGGCTTGCAAATAGTCCATTCCAGGCTTGAAATCCTCTTCAAACTTAAGGATTTGCTGTTCGTAGTATTTTCGCATGTCCTTGTCGACAACAACATGGTCGCCAGCTATTTGAAAAAGCTTTGTTTCAGAGAGCTTTTCAAGAGTTGATAATAGCGCTTTGGAAGACAAGTTTAGATTTTTTTCTAGAAGTGATAGGGGGACTCGTAGGGAACTATAGAGAATTTCCTCGAGGACCTCTACATCCTGAGGACTAAATCGTGCCATCAATACCCGGTTGTGGATATCTCTAACGCAATCATATTCTTCCAATTCAATTTTGTTTTTTTTGAATGTTGCAATATCAGCCATAATTCCTTCCCGAATAAAACTTTTACCCACCTTAGGTAGTAAATATAAACTCTTTAAGGATTTCTTGACAAGTGTTCATCGATTGAACTGGCAATTATCTTTAGAATACACTAACCTTTATAAGGTTAAGTGAGGGATATTATGAAATACGATCATCAGCATATTGAACAGAAATGGCAAGAAGTTTGGGAAAGTCGGCAAATGTTTAAAGCCGAAGTAGACCATAGTAAACCCAAGTACTACGTCCTCGACATGTTTCCTTATCCTTCCGGTGCGGGACTCCATGTAGGCCATGTCACGGGCTATACTTCAACGGATGTCCTCGCCCGCTACAAGAGACAAAAAGGCTTCAATGTCCTCCACCCTATGGGATGGGATAGTTTCGGACTTCCAGCAGAACAGTATGCCATCCGCACAGGCACTCACCCGGCCGTTACCACACAGAAAAACATTGCCACCTACCGCAGGCAACTTAAATCCCTTGGATTTAGCTATGACTGGAGCAGAGAAGTTGCTACCAGCGATCCGAAGTACTACAAATGGACCCAATGGATCTTCACTAAGCTCTATGACAAAGGGCTTGCCTACGAAGCAGAGATGCTTGTGAACTACTGCCCAGCTCTTGGAACAGTTTTAGCAAATGAAGAGGTCGAGAATGGAGCTTCTAAAGAGGGGGGCTATCCTATTGAACGGCGTCCTTTGCGCCAGTGGGTTCTTAAAATTACAGCGTATGCAGAACAACTTCTCAATGACCTTGATCTCCTTGATTGGCCCGATTACTTAAAGCGGCTCCAGAAAAACTGGATCGGAAGGAGTGAAGGGGCGAAGATCCATTTTAAAGAAGAGAAGACAGGGGAGACAATCACAGTATTTACTACTAGGCATGACACTCTATTTGGAACGACATTTGTAGTTCTCTCACCAGAGCATCCCCTGCTAGAGAAGCTTACAACAGAAGAGAGGCGGTTGGAAGTTATAGACTATAAGAAAAAAGCAGCTTCTAAAAGTGATCTTCAAAGAACAGATCTAGCCAAAGAGAAAACAGGTACTTGGATCGGCTCTTACGTCATCAACCCAGTTAATGGAGAGCGTGTTCCTCTTTGGGTGGCTGATTACGTTCTTGTGAACTATGGAACAGGCGCTGTAATGGGTGTTCCAGGAAGCGATGAAAGAGACTTTGGATTCGCACAAAAATATGAGCTCAAGATCCAGCCCGTTATTGATCCTGATGTTGAAAATAATCCCGACCAGATCGCAGAGGGGCAAACACCAGAGTCTACTCGCATAGAGGTGCTAGCTGGTAAACGGTATTGGATGGCCTCAGGTGTTCTTACTAATAGTCAGAACGCTGATTTCGATCTCAACAACGACTCGATCTCCGTAGCAAAAGAGAAGATGTCTAACTGGCTTGAAAAAACAGAAAATGGGGAGCGGACAGTCTCCTATAAACTCCGTGACTGGCTATTTTCTAGACAGAGATATTGGGGAGAACCTTTCCCTATTCTCCACTTCGAAGATGGCTCCAAGCGCGTTCTTGATATGAATGAACTGCCCCTTTGCCCCCCAGAACTTCTCGACTTTAAACCAACGGAGTCAGGAGAAAGCCCTCTTGCAAGGGTCCCAGACTGGGTCAACATCACTGATCCTAAAACTGGAAAAAAAGCACAGAGAGAGATCAATACCATGCCTCAATGGGCGGGGTCTTGCTGGTACTACTTACGCTTCTGCGACCCCAATAATGACCAGATGGCATGGGACAGTGAAAAAGAGAAGTATTGGCTTCCTGTAGATATGTACGTTGGGGGAGTAGAGCATGCTGTTCTCCACCTACTCTATGCAAGATTTTGGCACAAAGTCCTCTATGACTCTGGCCTTGTATCAACGCCAGAGCCTTTTCAAACTTTGCGCAACCAAGGGCTTGTTACAGCTCGCTCCTATAAAGTCCCTCTCGGCGGCTACGTAGCAGAGGAGGAAGTTGAGAAAAAGCAAGACGCTTACTATCAGATGGGAACTGATCAAAAGCTAGAAAGTCAGATTGAGAAAATGTCGAAGTCTAAGCTCAATGGGGTCTCTCCAGATGAGATGGTTGAAGAGTGCGGAGCCGATGCTTTACGCCTCTACGAGATGTTCATGGCTCCGTTTGATAAGGAAAAGCTTTGGAATAACGATGCGGTAAGTGGCTGTCGTCGCTTCCTCAACCGCTTCTATGAGATGATCTATTCAGACAAAGTGTCTGAAGAAGATAGCGAAGAAGCGTTCAAGCTCGGCCATCGCCTTGTCGATGGTGTGGAAAAAGATATTGAAGCGCTCCAGTTCAATACCGCCATTGCAAAGATGATGGAGTTCATGAATGCTTTTACACAGCTTCCTAAGTACCCGAAAAGCGTTCTGAAGATGATTACGCAAGTGCTGTATCCTTTTGCGCCTCATATCACAGAAGAGGCTTGGGAGCACCTTGGAGGTAGTGAAAGCATCACCTATGTTCCTTTCCCTAAAGTGGACCCTACTTACCTTGTTGACACAAGCACTACCTATGTAGTCCAGATCAACGGAAAGCTAAGAGGGAAATGGGAATTGCCGAAAGACAAAAGCAAAGAAGAAATCCTCTCTTTGGCAAAAGCTGAGCCTAAAATTGCAAAGTACCTCGAAGGAGAAATCAAAAAGGTCATTTTTGTGCCAAATAAACTCCTCAATATTGTGGTTGCGAGCTAATGCTCTATAATATTGTTCTACTTTTGGGAGCGCTCCTCGCGCTTCCCAAGTGGCTTTTTCAGAAAAAATATCGGGGGAGTGTTCTCCAAAGACTAGGCCTTTGCCTGCCCCCTCCAACAAATAAGAAACAAGTGATCTGGATCCACATGGTCTCAATGGGGGAGACAAAGGCAATGATCGAGACTTATTTAGCCCTTAGAAAGCAGTACCCTGATGCGGCCTTCTATCTCTCCTCTGTTACACAAACAGGGCAAGAGGAGGCCAAGAGAAGCTTTAAAGGAGCTGACCACTACTTCTTCCTTCCACTCGATCTTTCCTGGATTATGAATAAGCTAGTCAAACGCCTTAAGCCGACACTGCTCATTCTCTCTGAAAGCGATTTCTGGTACAACATGATCAGATACGTCAAAGCAAAAAAGGGCAAAGTAGTTCTTCTTAATGGGAAAATCTCAGAACGCTCTGCTACTCGCTTTTCTAAGTTCCCCCATTTTACTCAAAAACTTTTCCAATCGATAGACCGATTCTTTGTCCAAAATAAAGAATACGCCAACCGATTCATCTCCCTTAAGATCGATCCGAAAAAGATCACAGTAACAGGCAATCTCAAACAAACCATCCCCCTAGAGCCCCTATCTGAAAAAGACAAACTCAATTGGCGGACCCGCTTTGGCATTACTCCTAAAGACCAAGTAATAACCTTAGGTTCGACTCATGCCGAAGAAGAGAAGCTCCTTCTTCCCTACTTAAAAGACTACAAAGTACTGATTGTTCCTCGTCACCCCGAGAGATTCTCCTTTGTTAAAAAGCTCCTTAAAGAGATAGGTAACCCCAACTTTATTTTGGTAGACCAGATGGGGATACTTTCTATCTGTTACCAGTTGAGTGATCTTGCCATCGTTGGAGGAAGCTTTATTCCAGGCATTGGTGGTCACAATATTTTTGAACCCATCCAAGCAAATATTCCTGTCATCTTTGGTCCCTATATGGATACACAAAAAGAGCTGGTAGAAATTATTTTAAAGGGGAGAAGTGGGATCCAGACCCCGGTTGATTCAATAGAAAAAGCTTTAAAAGAGGCTTTAGCTTTGAAGGAGAATATCCCCGCTCTATTGAAGAGCTCACAGCAGGCGCATACTCAGATAGAAAAAGAGCTTTTGGGTTTACTCGAAAGTGCTTCTAGGTAGGTTTCACGCCGATCTATAGTAAAAAATTTATTGTTTAGCACAAGAAATTTCTGAGGGGGGAGGGGATGTGAACATTTGCGCTCTAGCAACATCTGAAACCTGAGTCTGATAGCTAGGTGTTTTTTGTGGCCCCTCCTGGGTAAAAATTTTTCTTTACTGCAGGAGATACCTCTATTTCACGTCTACACACGTCTATAGCTTATAGTTTTTTTATTCTCCAATGTGTTATAATTAAACAATAAAAATTGGAGGTCTATCATGTCAACAGTACAACCAAGCTCTTTAACTACACATATCTTAGAGAATGAAATTGAGAGAAGTTGGGCTTCAAATAAGGAGGCTCTTGTTACAAGAGGAGATATAGTCAAAAGTTGTGGATGAAAGGAAAAAAAGAGCGTATCCTCAAAGAATTTTTCTAAGCGGAAAAATTTTAACCAGAGAGGTATACGCCCATGAAAAAGTTTGACTTTCCAAAGAATAAAAATCAATTCGAA
>JAJFME010000007.1 GCA_021772375.1 Chlamydiota bacterium
TCGAAATCCAAAAATTTATGCTTCCACGCTTAATCAGTGAGCGATTATACTCCGGCCAGTTGCGAATTTTGCGACTCATAAGTAGGCTCCGGGTTGGTTTTGTCGCTACCTAGCCTACTTATGTTTTCTTCAACCTTCAAATATTTTTTTTGACTCTTTAATCCTTGACCTCCAGTCATAATTACGCAACAACGCCGTTTTTTGTTGTATAGCTAATTATTCAGAGTTTTCTTGAGAACAAGCCTTCTTCCCTGTTAATATAAATTTTATGAGAACTCGCACAAAAATCATCTGCACAATGGGCCCTGCGGTAGGTTCCTATGAGAAAATCCTTGAGCTAATCGATGCGGGGATGAACGTTGCTCGACTCAATTTCTCTCATGGAACCCATGAAGACCATAAGAAGACCATCGAATACCTTAAAAAGGCTAGGAAAGAGCGGGGGGTACCTCTTGCCATCATGCTCGACACTAAAGGTCCTGAAATCCGTGTAGGTGTACTGGATGAGGGGATCTCAGTGGAGCGAGGTGATAAGCTTCTGTTGACAAGAGACTGCAGGGAAACTGCCTCCGATATCCCTATTTGTCCAGGGATAGCCCTGGGCCCTCTTAAAAAGGGAGACTTCGTTCTTTTTGATGATGGCTACATTGGCTCAGAGGTTGTTGGGATTACTGAAAAAGGAGTGTTTGTCTCTTTCCTCAATAATGGAGTGATTAAGAGTCAGAAAGGGGTGAATATGCCCCACGTGGACGTTCCTCTACCTGCTATGACAGAAAGA
The DNA here is from genome assembly GCA_021772375.1 of Chlamydiota bacterium. GTDB lineage: Bacteria > Chlamydiota > Chlamydiia > Chlamydiales > Rhabdochlamydiaceae > Sacchariniichlamydia. Next base: position 779 of record JAJFME010000007.1, read on the forward strand.
GACATTGGTGATATCGCGTTCGGCTGTCTGCAGGATGTAGACATAATAGCAGCATCCTTTATCCGCTCTGCTGAACATGTGCTTGAGATCAGAGCTCTTTTGGAGAAGCATGGGAAAGGTGATATTCACATCATTGCAAAAATAGAGAACAGTCTTGGTGTAGAGAACTTTGATAGTATCGTGCAAGTAGCCGATGGGATCATGGTTGCTCGTGGAGACTTAGGGGTAGAACTACCTATTCAAGAAGTCCCGGTTCTGCAAAAAATGATGATCCGCAAGTGCGTGCAAGCCTCTAAACCAGTCGTCACAGCCACCCAGATGCTTGAGTCGATGATGCACAACCCTCGCCCAACTAGAGCAGAAGCCTCTGATGTTGCTAATGCTATCTACGATAGTACCTCAGCAGTGATGCTCTCTGGAGAGACTGCTGTGGGGAGATACCCTATCCAGACAGTAAAGCTGATGCGTAGCATCATAGAATCAGCTGAGGCTGATTTCTCCTATCATGATTTTTTCCAGCATCACTCTCAAATAGAGTCTCATGATATCTCGTCTTCGATCTCCCTAGCTTCTGTAAAAACAGCTTATAGCTCAGGTGCCAAAGCGATCTTTGCATTTACAAGTAGCGGTTCAACAGCTCGCCTCATAGCTCGTTTTCGCCCAGAGATGCCTATTATAGCCCTTACAGCTAGTCTAAAGACTTATAACCAATTAGCATTCAACTGGGGTGTTTGTCCTGTTGAGCGAGCTAACGTTACAAAATCCTCTGAGGCTCTTGAAGTCACAAGTGCCTTTGCGCAAAAACGCGGTATTGTTCAGTTCGGAGATCTTGTTGTTGTGACAGCGGGCACTCCCTTCGGTGTTAGTGGCACGACCAACATGATGGTTGTAGAAAGTATCGGAGAAGTACTTGTTCGTGGAGATGCGTCGCACGGTAAAAAAATCGATGGACAGGTGCAGATCGTTTTAAAACCAGATATGACTGCAAACACAACCGGTAAGATCGTAGTCCTCTCGAAGTTCAACAAGACCTACATCCCTGTTGTCAAAGGTGCCAAGGCTATTATTTTGCAGAACCATCCAGAGGATGAAGAGTCTGAAGAACTCGCTCTTGAAACAGCAAAAGAGCTTGGCATGCCCATACTTGTCCGCGCAGATGGTGCTCTTAGCCGCCTTCAGGATGATCAAACGATTACGATCGATCCCGAGAAGGGGACCGTATATAGAAAAACACCCTCGTAGAAGAGGGTGTTTTCTTGACTTATTGAATAGTTCGTCTAGTTAGCAGTTGGCGGTACCTGGTGATCTCTTGTTGTAGGAGGTTGGTTTCTACGTGGTCATTCATGATTCCACCTGCAACAGCTTTCCAGAAACTCATCTTACGATTGTCTAGAGCAGCTCGAATCTGCTTTTCGCTCATCCGGTCTATTTTTTGAATTTCAGTTCTAATCTCAAGCACATATTCGTCTGCTTTCTTGATACAAAAAGCAATTGTTTTTTCTGTTTCAATTGCATTGTGAGGTCCAGTCGTGCGTACGTGGCGATAGTCGGAGCGAGGGCTTGAGGAGTTGCTTCTTGGAGATGAAGGAGGGGTTCTACGCTTTTCTTGAAGCTCTGTTAGGGCTTCTTTAAGGCTATCGTGGATAGGGCCGCTTTTCAATGCTTTAAGAAGGAAGGCGGCAATACCCTCTGCGTCCTTTTCTACTGCTCTCTGGTGGCCTTGAACCGTTATGTTTTCATCTAGAGAAGTACCAGCATAACTTTTAAGTTGTGCAGTAACTGTTTTCGCTTCTTTATCGAGTGCTCCTGCCTCTTTGCGTATTTTATCTTCTAATTTTTTTATTGCAGATTCTAGAGCAGTTTTAGCTTTTGAGTTGGTTGTTTTGTAGAACTGCTCTCTAGCCGTCTTAAGAAGGGTTCCTTCGTTTGCGACTCTTTGAGTTCTTCTTTGAGCAGTTTCGTGGGGAGTCGGTGCGTCAGCAACTGTCGTTAATTGATCTACGAGAACAAAGACTTGTCCCGTTTTTTCAACTTCTCTTTCTAGCTTCTCTAGCTTGCTGATATATGCCTTGATTAAATCGATCTGTTTTGCATTTCGAGCGAAGTTTGTGTGTTTGCGGATCCTGGCTGTAGCGTTTTGCACAGCTTCATTATTGTCTAGGTGACCAATCATAATTTCTTTGATCTGGGTATCATCAAGGCGGTTCAATATGCTTTTGATTACGACTGAGTGTCCTCGCTCAAATGCATCTTCTAATGCACCCTCAGTGATCTTGGGAAGTGTCACAGTTACAGATGAGTCTTCTTTTTTCGCTTTTTCATAGTTCGTGCTGAGTTCTTCCAATGAAGCTGTAAGGCCATTCCACTCTTTGGAATACTTTGTTTCAAGTTCTGTTTTTATTGAGGGATCAAGCTCGTTTAACCATTTTTTAGGAGCTTCTACGCAATCTCTAACTAACGTTAGTCCGCGAGAAGATTTTAAATCTCGTTGCATGTCATCGCTGTACAATAGTCCGTCGATGTTATCTCTATGTCTCTTGAGCTCGTTTGCTGCCTCCGATACCTTTTCTGGAGATACAGAATTGACAACTACGACTTCTTTCAAAGTAGTAACGGGACCTTCTTGTACCCGACCGTTTAAGTTGGTGGTAGCAGGTTTTTTGCCAAAGAGTTTAGCGAAGATCCGTGTAATTGCACTCCAGATTCGTGATAAGAGTTGAGAAAAGCATCCGCTGCTTTTCGTGATGTCCGCTACGCTACGATCGCCTAGACGGGAATCGTTCACTGTTGAAGGAATTTCGGGTATTGTATGAGATTGTGCATCTCTACTTACTGGAGTACTCATTTTTATTACCTCTCTTTCTTTTTATAACTTAATTATAAACAATTTGTTATTAAAAGTCAAGAAATCTTAATAGAGTAATAGAATGTTAAGTGTTTCTGAATTAGGTGATTAGAATGAAGCTAGACTGTTCGGAGACTAGTTTTCTAGCTCGTTGATCAGATTCTCTAGTTTACCTACAGAGGTGAGGAGGTCTTCGAGCTTACCGCTAAGAGATGGCAGAGCCGTCCAAGTCCTCAACTCTTTGATGTAACCCCGCATCTCATTTGCTTGCCGAGGGGTAAAAGTCCGCAGTAGAGGTAAATTCTTCAGGTGGCTTTTGACGGTTTTTATTGCTTGAGTAAGTTTTTTGGAGGAGTCATCCGCTACAGGTATCGTGGGTTTGGCTGAAGACGAAACAGAGAAAGCTGATGGTGTGTGGGGGAGAACTGCTGAAGATCTGTTAGGGTCGTCAAGTTCTTTAGAAGTAATTATAGAGACGCGGTCCTCTGTAGAGGTGGTTTTCGAGTTCGTGTCTGAAACCGCAGGTGTTCTCGAGGGGAGAATGGTCATGCTTCTGTCACTTAGAGGCTTCTTTTTTGCTGCTTCTTGGTATGCGAGGTACATTATCCAGAGGCCACCAAAGAAGGTCAAACCAAGAGCCATGCCAAGGAGTACGTACCCAGCATTGGCTATGTAGCGTTGGGCTTTACTGTCGGCTTGCTTGATCTCTATGTTCCGAGAGGTAGCAGGTGAGGCGTTTACTATGAACCTATCTCACTAAAATCGCCATCCAGTAAAAAATAAGGGCCAGCGTAACGATTGCGTCCCAATTTTCGAATAATCTTTCCCATCTACAGATCAATCTTCTCGCCTTTCTCTTAATCCATACTATTGACCTTTCTA
>JAJFME010000008.1 GCA_021772375.1 Chlamydiota bacterium
TGTAAGCGCAAAGTTGTAATGTCCTCTCTTCCGCAAAGTTAAAATGTCCCCTTTAGACCAAACCAAGGGGGGGCTTTGGAGAAGATGATGACAACAAAAGAAGCAAATCGACTCAGTGTGATGCACCAGATCGATAAAAAAATGCTCAGTATACGGAAAGCTAGCGAGGAACTTGGCCTTAGCTATAGACATACAAGACGTCTGCGTAGGCAATACGAAGCAAAGGGAAAAGATGGGCTTATTTCAAAAAGAAGAGGTCATCTTATCCCCAATTGCATACCACGAGATGTGCGCAATCGAGTGATAAAGCTTTTAAAGGACCCCCTTAGCAAAGGATGGGGACCAACCTTTGCTAAGGAGAAATTAGAGACCATGCACGGTCTCCACGTCTCAAGAGAGACAATACGGTCGTGGATGATAGAAGAAGGCCTCTGGAAAAGCAAAAGAAAAAAAGAGAGAAGAATTCACCAAAGGCGAACTAGGAGAAGTCGATTTGGAGAAATGATCCAAGGAGATGGATCTCATCACGACTGGTTCGAAGGAAGGGGCTAAAAATGTGTGTAAGCGCAACACTGTAATGTCACCCCTCTCCAACTTTATTACCCCCTATTTTTGGCCTAGGGGTGACATTTTAGTTTTGGAGAGGGGTGACATTACAGTGTTGCGCTTACAGATGAGAGAATTGAAGTGACTCCAAATCTCCATCTTGCTAAAATTTCAGGATTTTTCTTTCACACAAGAAAACTTATTTCAGGTATCTTAAGCAACTTAAGTTGTAATAAAATTCTTTATCCGGAGATGCCCCAATGAGCCGCTATTTAACGATTCTGATCTGTTTTCTGATGACGCTACTTTCCTCTACGTGCCTTCGTGCGAATGAAACGAGTTTGCAGCTTTTAGGACCTAGAGAGGGGCATCCATCCAGCATTGTAGATGGCGTGAGTACAATTACTGGGGAATATTCTGAATTAGAAGTAGATCTTGTTGTTCCTGGACCTGATACGTTGAATCTCTCACGACTTTACTCGAGCGGTGATCATCCTGCAAGTAACAACTTCGGAGGATGGCGCTTTCTTTCCAAATGTCTCCTATCCGTGGAAAAAGACCCTAAAGGGAAGACCTACTCAACCTCCGAAGGAAAATTCGATCGCACTTATGTGAGAGTCGGAACGGATGAAGGCAGTATCCTTACCTATGTAGGTTGGCTAAATTCAAGCAACACAAATTCTAGATCTCAATACAGAATTGATGTGGATGATCATGTATTTAGTATGGCAAATAATGCCAGGGGCAACCCCCACTCCTGGACCAATCAGAAAAATAACGAACTTTACTACCAAGCTAATGGAGATGCCTTTGAACTTGCTTTAAGCAATCTAGGCAAAAGGGTCTACCTCAAACATCCATCGAAAAACTTCTACTGTCTCGAAAAAGAACTCCTTCCAAGTGGCAATAAGATACTCTACGAATACGATGCCCAAGCAAGACCTACTTTCATCAAGCTGGTAAACAGCAGAGAGGAAAAAGTTCTAGCCTGGATCAGAATCCATTATGGACAAATCACCCGCGTCGAAACCAGCGATAAAAAGGCGATCGAATATCACGTTGAGCAAGATGGGTCGAACAGGCCCCTCTTAAAAAAAGTCGTTTTCTCCCACAAACCCTCCGTCGACTATCAATACAGCCAAGCAGAAAAACACCCCCTCCTTACCCGTAAACTATTACCTGGAGGAAGAAGCACTGAAATTGAGTACTTAATAGATAGTGATGGGAAAAATAGGGTTCGCACCCTCACAAAACCCATCCTTGCAGGATTAATAGCTCGCACAGAGTTTGCCTATGAACTTGAGAGAGATGGGAGCGGGTATACGCAGATTCATGGCCCTTCTGGAGAGAAGACTGTCCATCACTATAATGAAGACCTCCAGCTCACCTCCATTGAAGAGTATTTAAACGGATCTCTTTACAGAACGCAGCGAAACCTTTGGGGGAACGATGGGTGGATCGGCCATCATCCGAGCAAGCAGGATGAGGGCTTTTCCTAAATATTCCTTGCCAACTTCAAATTCTCCAACAGTGAGTGCCAATAATCGTTTTGCTTTTGAAAAGTATAAAGCCTTATTGAGAGCGCAGATGGAGAAACCCTATGTTGTGAATCCTCGGCTCCAAGAATACGTTGATCTTGTATATAAGCCACACGCGAGTATTGGAAGTGGCAGTACAGCTGCAGCGATTCGACATGAATTAGCAACTGGCGGAAAGGTATTTGGGAGACTACACTCGAAGAAAGGAGGGGATATGATCAATGCTCTTGAAAAATGGTTGAGGAGTAATCCAACTGCAAGACCAGGAGATCGAGCAGCAGCCGAAAATATCATTAAGGATTTACGCAATGCTTTTGGAGAATGACATGGAACCAATAACAGAAAAAAGATGCATAGAATTAATGAAAGAAAAATTTCCAAAATTCCATTCCTATTGGGAGACGTATATTAGAGATCACGGATCGGATTTGGGAATTACTATTCAAATGCTACCTTTTTGTAAATACACAGTAGATGCTATAAAATCTAATAACGAGGCTGAAATAGAGAAAATATTTAACTTTGTGGAATTTCTTCTCTGCAATGGTGATGATGATGTGCAAACAGCTATCACGACGTCCTATTTAGAGTATTTGATGAGCAAGGATCCGGATGAGATACAATTTGCTTCGGTTGTTAAGTATCTAGGGGAAAATAGCAAAGAATACTGCAGGGCTTGGGATAAATTTACAGGAGTGAAAACTAAGGGACTATGGGAGGATTAATTCATTTGCTCAGAGATAAAATCACTAAAAATTTAATCTCGTTAGAGAAATATGGAATCCATAATTTGGCTTGGAGCAAGGTTGATGCCCAACAGCTCATTCACCTCATTGACAAAGATAAAATAGGCATTTTTGGTGTAAGCGTCAAATCTACCCATATTCCATCCAGGTAGGGACTTGAGTTACACTGTCCTCCAGAACAAATTCTCAGGGAGGACAGATGACCAACAGAGAAGATAACCGTGGGCTATGGGAGCACAAGCTCCAGGAGTGGCAGCAGAGTGGATTAAGCGGAGCAAAATGGTGTAGAGAGCAAAATGGTGTAGAGAGCAAAAGCTCTCTTATGCAACCTTCTGCTATTGGAAGTCCAAACTGCATCCAAGACAAGAGCCGATTATTTTCGAGGAGCTAAAAGAACCTCCTCCCAGCGCAATTGAATTGCGCTGGGGAGAGATTCGTCTTTATCTGAGCGAAAATTTTGATATGAGAGCCCTCGAAAAGTGCTTGATCACCCTCCGGAGGCTACAATGCTAGCGCTTGGAAGTGGAGCAAAAATCTTCCTCTGTCGGGGGGCAACAGACTTACGTAAAGGTTTTGAAGGACTGAGTGGACTTGTGAGCGCAAGCATCGAAGAGCCGTTGACAAGCCACTGCTACTTCATCTTTCTAAATAGAACCAGAGATCGGATGAAGATCCTCTACTTCGATAACGATGGGCTCGCCATCTGGTACAAGCGGTTGGAAAAAGGATGCTTCCCCAAAAAGGAAGGCAGCACCACCCCAATAGACCGACGGGAGTTTTTGATGCTGCTGGAAGGAGTTGTACCAAAGCGATTACACAAACGCTACAAAGAGTAAAAAAACCTTGGGGTAGCAGAGGATTTTTGATAAAATCCTCTGCTACCCCAAGCTCTGCTAGAAGAAAATACCAATCTTCGGGTTCAGATCACCGACTTAAACGAGCAGCTACAGCAAGCTCGAGAACAACTCGACTGGCTCAAGCAGCAGATGTTCGGACAGCGCTCAGAGAAAGACGTTGAAGACGGTGAACAACTTACTCTACAGCTTGAGATAGAACAGGAGCTAGCAACAGGAGAGCTTCGAAAACAAACCATCGAAGCCCACCAAAGAAGAAAACAAGTCAAGGGCCAGGACAAAGTCAGCCTCCCAGATGACATCCCCGTAGAGACGAAAATCCTAGACCTACCAGGTGAAGCAAAGATCTGCTCTAAGACAGGAATCCTCCTTGTGAAAATCGGAGAAGAAGTCAGCCGAAAGATCGCCCACAAGCCCGGAAGCTACTACATCAAAGAACTCATCCGCCCGAAATACGCCCTGCCGGATAATGAAGGGATCGCCATCGAGCCCCCACCAGAGAGCCTACTCCCCAGAAGCCAAGCAGATGAAAGCTTTTTAGCAGAAGTGCTGACCAGAAAGTTCGGAGACCACCTGCCCCTGTATCGGATCGCAGAAATCCTATCGAGAGAGAAAATCGTCATAAGTAAGCAGCTCCTCTCACAATGGGTCCTCAAATGTGGCGAAGCCCTCACCCCCCTGTACAACGCACTAGAAAAGCAGGTCCTCACATCACCAACGCTGTTCGTAGATGAGACCCCCATAGACATGCTCAAGCCCGGGAAAGGCAAAACCCACCAAGGATACATGTGGGTAAAAGTGGCAGAGTCGGGTTACCGACTCTACCACTTCAAAACCAACAGAAAGCATGAGAACGCTGCAGAAATCCTGCAAGGATATACAGGGATCGTGCACTCAGACAAATATGGAGCCTACGAAAGCCTAGCCAATAAAAAACAGTTCACCTGGAGCCCCTGCTGGGCCCACATAAGAAGAAAGTTTTACGAAGCAGAAAGTGGAGATCCCGAGCTAAGAACCCACATGCTGCGGAAAATCCGATACCTGTTCATGCTAGAAAAAATAGCCTGGTCGAAAAGCCCCGAAGAGAGACTAAGAATCCGCAGAGAAAAAGAAGCCCCCATCATCGATGAGCTGCTGGCAAAAGCCAAACAAAGACTCATCGAAGGAAAACTACTCCCCAAATCCAAACTGAGAGAAGCATTGGGATACTTCCTAGGACTAAAGGCCCACGTAAAAAACTACACAGAGCACAGCGAAGCACGCTTAGACAACAACACAGCAGAAAGAGCAATCCGCCCCCTAGCAATCGGGAGAAAAAACTGGTTGTTCGTGGGAAGCGAAGCAGGAGGGAAAGCAGCAGCAGTGTTGCTGTCGCTCGTGCAGAGCTGCCGAGCGACAGGAGTAAACCCCCGAGACTACCTGGAGGATGTGATGCGCAGGCTAATGGACCACAACTCGCAAAAGCTCGAAGAACTCCTGCCTCTGGCCTGGGCTGCTAGCAGAAAATCTGCTACAGGTCAACCTGGGTAAATTTGACGCTTACATTTGGAGAAATGATCCAAGGAGATGGATCTCATCACGACTGGTTCGAAGGAAGGGGCGAAAAATGTGCCCTTCTCTTATTTGTTGACGATGCAATGAGCAAGATCACGTCAGCACGATTCTTTCCGACAGAAACGACAGATGGCTATCTAGAAGTGTTGGAAAACCACCTCAAAACTTACGGAAGACCTTGTAGCCTTTATGTGGATAAACACAGTGTCTTCCGAGTAAATTAGCAAGAGGTGAGGAAGGGAGAAGGAGAAACACATTTTGCCAAAGTCCTCAAAGAGCTAGATATCGAGCTCATCTGTGCTCACAGCCCCCAGGCCAAAGGAAGAGTAGAAAGAGCAAACGGAACCTTGCAAGATCGCTTCGTAAAAGAAATGCGCCTTCGAGGGATAAGCAGTATCGAAGAAGGTAATACCTACCTTCCAGAGTTCATAGAGGAGTACAATAAGCAGTTTGGGAAAATAGCCGCTGAGCAAGAAGACGCTCATCGCCCCTTGCGATCCCAAGATGAGCTGGAGAGAGTTTTTGCTCGAAAAGCAAGCAGAAAACTCTCAAAGGACCTGAGCTTCCAATACAAAAAAGTGCTCTATCAGATCCAGACAAAAAGTCCAAATCGGATCAGAAAAACTCACGTCCAGATCATAGAGAAACAAGGAAAAGCAATTGTCGTCGAAATAGGCGGAAAAGCCTACGAGTATAAAAAATGGCAAGATGTAGCGGATACAAGGCCAAAGGTCATCGATGCCAAAGAGCTAGAACTTAGCTGGCAAAGAAGGCCGCAAATAAAACCAAAGAAACACCACCCATGGAGATGACTATAAAAAATATTTTACATTTCTCCCCCTGCAGGGGGAGAGCCCTTTTCTTTCTTTTTTATGAGATGTCCACTGTTGAAGTACTCAGACTCAAGACCTATGGCTCCCTATCAAAAGAGGACACTTTAACTTTGCAGAAAGAGGAGGACATTTTAACTTTGCGTTGACATTTCAATAAATTTTTGTTTTCAAATTTTTCACATGTCTGTTACACTCGCTGGCATCAATTTTGATAAACTCGTAACCGAGAGGAAATACGATGAAAAAGGTGTTAACAGCAATACTTTTCGCAGGTCTTACTGCGCTAGCGAATGCTGGTTACGCAGACCAAGCTCATGAAATAGACGTCGATGGCCATGTTGCCGTTAGTTCGCGTCCCCTTTCTGCTGAAAAAGAGCAGCAGATGGAAGATCAGCGGATCGCTGAGTATGAGCAAAACCAAGAATCTACAGACGAGCAGGCTACAGAGCTTAGCGTTCTGATAATTCCCATCAAAACACATAATCTAATTACCCTAGCCTCTAATCAAATCAATTCCACAGCAGCAACACTCTCTCCCTACCACTACCACTGGATTGAGGACTTTCCCCAGAAGAATGTCCTCAAAATCGAAGATGGCTCCGAGTGGATCTTTGACCAGAGCGAAGAACAACGTCTTGAATCGTGGACTCCTGGGGATACTATCGTAATCTCCCCTAAGCAGCAAATGCCCTGGGGATCAAACTACCCTTACGTCATGAGCAATAAGACAGCAGGGACATCCATAGATGTGAAGCTCTTTACTGGTCCTATTGCCTATGGAACTCAAACTTCATGGGTGATTGGCAAAGATCCAAACTTGGGGCACATTTACCTTATTAATGCCCAAGGAGACCGAACCGTTTGGGAAGTGTCAGCAACAGACATGTCCCTCTTCCAAGATTGGAAAGTCAACGACGCTGTTATTATCGGAGAAAATGATAGCTACCTTTGGTGGTTCTCTGCTTATAGCAACATTCTCATCAACGTGAACATGAATCACAATGTTCGTGCAAAGCAAGTCTCCTCTATCCCCAACTGCTAATATAGGTCAAATCATGAATTTGGATTTACAAGTAGAAGGACGCCACTCTCAAAGAATAGCAGATCTCCAAAAACTGCACCAAAGAGAGGCATTGCTCCCCATCTCTAAATCAAGAAATGGTGCTTCTGTAACTATCCTGAGAATTCTGACCATCATTGCAGCCATTTTCTTCTCCCTATTGACTGCTACCACGCTGCGCACAGAAGTCGCATTCATCTCTATTATTCTAATTCTTTTCACAGCTGCAGCAATTTTTCTAGCAGCTGAAAAAATCATCTACTTACTTCCTGAAAATCTATGGGCTTGGCGAGACCCTTCCCCTAGGGGTTAGCCCAAAAGAAGAACGGGATTTCCATCTCTTCCCTAGTCAGCCCCCCGTGAGCTGCATAGAAATTCTGCTGAAAACGATTTCTCTCATACCACCAGATCCCCTCCCCCTTGTATGGAAGGATGACAAGGTTTCCAACCCGGCTCAAGAAGTTTTGAGTAGCATGCTGCGCCCCGAAAAAGCCCTCCTCTAAAAGCTCCTTTGTAAGATAGACCTCAGCTCTACCTTCTAAAAAGTGCTCCAGCACCTCCTTGAGCTCTCCCACACTGTCTCTATTCACATGAAGGAAAAAATCTCGACAAGAGCCCGCTGGAGTTAGTGGCTTGCCCCTTTTTCCAAAGAGCAGGTGTTTTTCAATATTAGGCACTTTCTTATTCAGATAGTAAGTGTCTTTCGGGCTCACCTCCACCATTCCATGGTCCGCTGTAATAAGAAGAGCCGTTTTTTTGGGAAGTCTATCGAGAAAAACTTCAATATCCAGAAAGATTTTCTCAATCGCTTCAAAAAACTCTTCCGAATAAACACCCTTGCGATGCCCAACCGAGTCAATATCTGGATAATAGAAGTAACTGTAGGTCTTACCCTTGAGACCATCAGCAAGCAGCTTTAGAGCCTCACCTGTGTCTTGATAACCCGTCACCTTAGCACCTGCAAACATCGCATTTGAGTAGACTGAGTCAACTATTCCAGCTGGCTGAAAAACCGAGGATTGCACTCCACAATCTCCTAATCGCTGATGAAAAGTTTTTTGAGGATATAGATCCTTTGGGTCTATCGGAAGAGCTCCTTCTTTCGCCCTCCCTGCATAGGTGAAAGGCAAAGGAGCAATAATATCATCTAATTTAGGCTCGTACATAAACCACTCGTAAATCCCCGACTGGTTCGGAACAAGACCTGTATTAATACAAGTCACATGAGCTGCTGTTGTAGAAGGAAACATACTCGTAATCTTCGAAATGACTCCTTCCTCTTCAAGTCTCTTTAGAACGGGAAGCTTACTTTTGTATTTCTCAAAGAACTGCCATCCAAACCCATCTAGAAAAAGAAAAACCACATGATCGTATTCTCCTTCCACAAGAGCATCCGCAGGTAGCCCTAAATTCCCTCCAGAAAGAAGAGTCTCTACAGTAGCTGGAATTTGCGAAAAGCAATAAGAGGAGTAAAGCGGACGACAGAACTGCTTTGAAAAACTAGCCCCTTTTACCGCTTCGAGTGATTTTTTGTTTATCATTTAACGGACCATCACCTAAAATATTCTGAATATGAACAAAAAAATAGCAAAACTCCCTAAGCCTCTTACCGTATTTACTCTTGCCATGATCAACGTGGCAGCCATTAGCAGCATTAAAAACTGGCCCTTCACCGCTGAATATGGATTTTCATCGGTATTCTATTTCATCTTAGCGGCCCTTCTATTTTTTTTCCCGGTCTCATTGGTCTCTGCAGAGCTTGCAACAGGTTGGCCAAAAAAAGGGGGCGTTTACCTCTGGGTGAAAGAAGCCTTTGGGCCCAAGTGGGGATTTTTAGCAGTTTGGCTTCAGTGGATCGAGAATGTCGTCTGGTACCCAACGGTTCTCTCCTTTACAGCAACAACCATTGCCTATATTTTTGATCCTGACTTGGCTGGTAATGTTGCCTTCACAATTATCACCACTCTTGTTCTTTTCTGGGGAGCTACAATTACAAACTTCTTCGGCATGAAAACCTCCGGTTGGATCAGCAATGTCGGTGGGATCTGTGGAACGATCATTCCTGGAACGGTCATCATTTTTCTTGGGCTTCTATGGGTATTAGAAGGAGCTCCACTTGAAATCAGTCTAACCCTCGACTCGCTTATTCCCAGCTTTGATCTTAAAACTATGGGGCTATTCTCTGGTGTGATGCTCGCCTTCGCTGGTATGGAAATGTCCGCTGTTCACGCACTAGATGTCCGAGATCCTAAAAAAGACTACCCTAAAGCAATCCTTCTTTCTGTAGCACTTATCCTCGGCTTCTCTATCTTAGGGGTTCTCTCCATCGCAATGGTTGTTCCCAACGAATCTATCAGCTTCACAGCTGGTACTATGCAAGCCTTCACAGTCTTTTTGAGCAAATACAACCTCAAGTGGTTCATTCCAGGTATTGCGATCCTGATCGCAGCTGGTCTATTTGGAGCTGTTAGCACTTGGATCATTGGGCCTACTAAAGGGCTCTTAGCTGCTGGACAAGAAGGGAACCTCCCACCTCTTTTCCACGGAACCAACAAACATCAAGCTCCGGTCCCCCTTATGATAGCGCAAGGAATCATTGGAACAGCCCTCTGTCTTATGTTTATACTGATGCCAAGTATCAGCTCTGCCTTTTGGATTTTGACGGTCCTAGTGGCCCAGCTCTACCTCATCATGTACATCCTGGTGTTCATAGCAGGCCTTCGCCTTCGCTACACACAGCCAAAAGTCAAAAGAGCCTATACAGTTCCTGGAGGGAACCTGGGTATGTGGATCGTCTGTGGTATTGGGATCTTAGGAGCTAGTTTCGCTCTCCTAGTTGGATACATCCCTCCTGATCAGATAGAAGTGGGAAGTCCCTCTTTCTACACAAACTTCCTAATCGGTGGCTCTGTGATCGGATGTATTACTCCGTTCATCATCCTTCTTTTTAAGAAGAAGAGCTGGACGAAGAAGTAATTTTATCAGGCATAAAAATACACGATAGCCCCTTCTCTTATTGCGATTAAAATTTCTACAATAGAAAAGCTGTCGAAAGCCCCAAGTAGATCGCTGTTGTAATCACATCAGCAAACATCAAGACCACAGGCCCAGCTGCCACCTTAGGATCGAGCTTACGAGCGTGCAGTACTAAAGGAACAGCAGCTCCCACAGTCCCTGTGATCGTCACAGAAATAATGATTCCAGAAGCGATTGCAACAGCTGGGTGCCATCCATCTCCCCAAAGAAGAGACAAAACCCCCACAACAGCTCCGCAGGTGATCCCCAAGAAAAAGACCATCTTCCATTCGGAGATAATCCTTTGGAAGCTCCTCTTCAGTGAGACCTTGGGACGCTGAAGAAGCTGTAAACTATAGCTCATGGACTGCATCGAGATCGATTCACTAAGAGTAAGAACAAGAGGGATGAACATCGCAAGAATGATCACCTCAAGAAGAACAACCTCAAAGACTCGAGAAATAACAGCACAAGCGATCCCTCCGATCATATTACAAAAGATCCAAGGCATCCGAGACTTATAAATCAGCCAAGGAGAACGCGTCTTCCCCTCTTCTATGCTTAAACCAAGTACTTGAAATAGGTCGGTTGAATTACGTCTGGCTTTTACCACATCTACAGCCTCATCCAGATAGAGCTGGATATCGACAATGCCAAGTAGACAGCCATGCTCATCCACAACAGGAAGAGCCAAGAGACGATGCTCGGTCAAAAGCTCCATAGACTCTTGAAGAGTATGATCTGCTGAGATCGAAATAAGATGGTCATCTAAGATCTCATGGATTTTTTTTTCAGGGGAGCTAAGAAGCAAGTTTCTTGTTGAGACGACCCCTTTTAAGTGCTTCTGTTTGTCCACAACATAGAAGTAAAAAAATTTCTCATCTACCCGCCTGTTCCGGACATAGGAAAATGCCTCCTCGACCGTCTGATCGATGCCAACGGTGGTATGAACAGGAGAGATGAACTCCCCTACTTTTCTGTGAAGATCGTTTCGGCTCATGGCTTTTTTTTATTTTTCTGTATATCCTATTCTCCATGGCAAAACAATTAAAAACTTCTTGGGAAAATTCTGCAAAATGGTACGACGATACAGTCGGGGAAAAGGGGCACTACTATCATGAGCATGTGATCTTCCCCCGTCTCTTAGAGATGATGGAGCTAAAAAACTCTCCCGAACTAAAACTCTTAGATCTCGCCTGTGGACAAGGGATCCTGTCACGCCAGCTTCCCCCTAAAATGGGTTATGTAGGAGTCGATCTTGCCAAATCCTTAATCCAAGCAGCAAAAGCCCGAACTAAATCTCCCCATCACAAATTTTTTACTCACGATGTTTCAAAAAAGATCACACTCCCCGCTAAGGACTTTTCTCATGCTACGATCATCCTAGCGCTCCAAAATATTGAGCACCCTGTCGAGGTTCTTAAGAATGCAGCTGGCCATCTCAAGCAAAATGGCAAGCTCTTCATCGTCTTAAACCACCCCTGCTTCCGCATTCCACGCCAAACCCACTGGGGCTTTGATGACCAGAAGAAACTCCAATACCGCCGCCTTGATAGCTATCTCTCCTCTCAGAAGATTCCCATCCAAACCCATCCTGGCAAAAAAAACTCTGCTAAGACCCTCTCCTTCCACCATCCAATATCTGCTTATACAAAATGGCTAAGGGAAGCTGGCTTTGTAGTCACTGAGATGGAGGAGTGGGTATCAGATAAAAAAAGTACGGGAGGCAGAGCCCGAATGGAGAATCGCGCTCGAAAGGAGTTCCCCCTCTTTCTTACACTTGCCTGTCAAAAAACTTAAGGCTTAGAAATCCTGCTACCCTTCAGGTTCGATCTATGATATAGTTCCGAGCATGTGTGGAATTTTCGGACATATCGGAACCTCTAGCTCTATAGAAAAATGCCTAAAAGGGCTTAAGTTCCTAGAATATAGAGGGTATGACTCGGCTGGGATTGCAGCTGTCGATAATGGATCCCTTTTCTGCTTTAAAGAAAAAGGAAAGATCTCTGAACTCGAAGCTCTTTTAGAGAAAAAACTACACCTATTTCAGGCCTCAATTGGCCACACCAGATGGGCTACCCATGGAAAAGCCTCCCATTTAAATGCACACCCCCACCTTGATCAGAAAAAAGAAGTTGCTGTCGTCCACAATGGCATCCTTGAAAATCACCGTTCCCTGCGCACGATGCTCGAAAAAAGAGGGATTGTATTTGAGTCGGAAACAGATACCGAAGTTATAGCTCAGCTCATCTCTTACTCCTATGAAGGAGACCTCATTGAAGCTGTTAGAAAAGCTACTTCTTTAATGAAGGGATTCTGGGGCCTTGCCATCATCCACAAAAACCATCCTGGTGAAATTGTGGCAACTTGCCGTGAAAACCCGATTGTCATAGGGATCTCCTCCGACAAAAATGAGGCTTTTGTCTCCTCCGATCCACACGCTTTTATGCGTGATGACATCGACCTCTTTTTTCTTAAAAATGAAGAAATCGCAATCATCACAAAAGGAAATGTAGAGATCTTTGACAAAGATGCTCAAATAATAGAGAAGCAGGCGGAGGTAATAGAACTCTCCAATATAGAGATCGACAAGGGCAACTTCGCTCACTTCATGCTAAAAGAGATCTTCGACCAACCAGAGGCAATCCAAAGTAGTATCCACAATCGCTTCCTAATGGATACAGGAAATGTAGAATTTGAGAATTTTTCTTTCTCTAAGCAAGATGTTCAAGGATTTAAACAGATTCTAATCCTTGGATGTGGGACTTCTTGGCATGCGGGGTGTATTGCAGCTTTGCAATTCGAAGAGCTTACAGGAATTCCAGCTCGATCTGAGATAGCCTCTGAATACCGCTACCGCAATACCCATATCGATGATAGCACCCTTGTCATTGCTCTATCTCAGTCTGGTGAGACATTTGATACAGTTGCAGCTGTACGTAAAGTAAAGGAGCAAGGGGCAAGGGTCCTAGCTGTCTGCAACGTATCGAGTTCTACTTTGATGAGGGAGGCAAACTATACAGTTCTCTTACGCGCAGGCCCAGAAATCAGCGTCTGCTCTACAAAGGCTTTTAGCTGCCAGCTCTCGGTTCTCTTTCTCCTGGCCCTCTACTTCGCTAGAGCTAAATCCATGAGTCAAAAGGATGGGCAAAAGCTCTTAAAATCCCTGATTAAACTCCCCGCTATTGCTGAAATGGTCCTAGCGCAAAGTAATAAAATTGAAACATTAGCAAAAAAATATGCCCACAAGCCGAATTTCTTCTTTTTAGGAAGGCAATATATGGTAGCTACAAGCTTAGAAGCTGCTCTTAAGCTCAAAGAGATCAGCTACCTCAATGCCTTTGGTTACCCCTCTGGAGAGCTAAAACATGGACCAATTGCCCTTATTGACGAAGAATGCGTAGTGATTGGTCTTTGTGGCAACGCACTTACCTATGAAAAAGCTTTAAGCAATTTGACAGAGGTAAAAGCCCGAAATGGGAATGTGATTGCTCTTGTTCCAGAAAATGCAACAGAGATCGAAGAGATTGCAGATGATGTTCTCTATCTACCAAAACTTCCCGATCTTCTATCCCCCATTCCCTATACGATCGCTACCCAGTTATTTGCATACTATGTTGCCAAAGAGCGAAACCTTCCAATCGATCAGCCGCGCAATCTGGCAAAATCTGTTACTGTTGAATAAAACAGATTCTTTACCTATCTTGATGAAAGGATGAAATACCGCACCCAGCTTTATATTTCCCTTGTTGCTATCGCCTCCGCAAGTATCATACTAGCCCTTGTGATCTTCTCTGCTGAGACAGAAAAGCTTGTCTTTAATCTATTACGTAGCCGCTCAACTTCTATTGCAGCAACAGCTGCAGCGCAGCTCGATCCAGCTCTTATAGAAAAAGCAAATTTAGCAAAGTCCTTTGATGATCCAAGCTACCAAGAAGCAATCAAACAATTACGAAAAGTCCTCGACGCCAATCGAAGAGAAGATCTCTACGTCTCAGACTTCTATACAGTTTACCCAAGCCCGAGAGATCCCAATCAGCTCCTCTTTGGATTAGAAACAGATCCAAATCCAGATGAACCTGGAACACTCTACAGAGACTCCGATAAAGAGCTCATTTTAAAAAATCGAAATGAGCCCTTTGCCAACTCTAACTTCATCACAAACCAGTTTGGTGTATGGCTTAGCGGCTTTGCTCCAATCAAAGATGCCAATGGCAAATACATTGCCACCTTGGGCCTCGATGTAAGTGCATCCGATATCCATCTCAACATTGCAGCGCTGATAAAATATGCAATTTGGGGCCTTATCTCTGCCTTACTCCTTGCTTTGATCATAGCCTACTTCCTTTCAAAGAAGGTCACAGCATCTCTCGACAACCTTTGCGGAGTTGTAAAAGAGATCGGGGACGGCCACTTGGAAGCACGCTCAGATCTAAAAACAGAGGATGAATTTGGGCAACTAGCAACACAGATTAATGCTATGAGCCAGGGGCTTCAGGAAAGAGAGCGCCTCAAAATGAGCTTTGCTAGATATGTCTCAACGCATATTTTAGACCGGATCCTCATATCAGAATCCCCTCTTAACCTCGAAGGGGAAAGAAGAAAAGTCACACTTCTATTCTCTGATATTAGGCAATTCACCCAGCTTGCAGAAAAACTCCCTCCTGAAGAGGTTGTTCACCTTCTCAATGAATACTTCGAACAAATGATCGAAGTGATCTTCATTCATTCAGGTACTTTGGACAAGTTCATCGGGGATGGAATTATGGCAGAATTTGGAGCGCCTCTTGACGACGACAAGCAAGAAGAGCATGCAATCGAGGCCGCCATCCACATGCAAAAAGAACTCGATAAATTATGCGAAAAATGGGCAGGTGAGGGTAAACCTCGAATACAGATGGGGATCGGCATCCACACAGGAGAGGCAGTTGTCGGAAATATCGGATCCGAGAGGCGCACAGAATACACTGCTATCGGAGACGCCGTCAATGTAGCTGCCCGACTCGAGCAGGCCACCAAGGTCCTCAACACTTCGATTCTCTTGAGTGAATCGACCTATTTAGGTGCAAAAAACAAATTTCCATTCAAAGACCTTGGCTCTATGGCACTTCCTGGACGCAAAGAACAGATCAAAGTCTATACAATCGAGATGGAGAAGCTCTAATCCATGGAGAAATCCCTACAACAAAAAGAGCTTGAAAGTAGAGCTTCTGTAAAATCCAAAGAACTCTACAAAGGAAAAATCATTTCTCTTAGGCGTGACACCCTCCAGTTCGATGCACATCCCCCACACGATTGGTATATTATAACTCATCCAGGAGCCGTTGCTGCTGTCCCAGTAAATAATGATGGCAAGCTCATCTTAATCCAGCAGTGGCGTAGAGCCATCGACCAGATTATCTACGAACTCCCTGCAGGTACTCTCGATGATGGAGAAAAAGTACTAGAATGTATGCAACGCGAGCTCAGGGAAGAGATCGGCTACAAAGCCGATACACTCATCTCTTTGGGTGGGCTTTACCCTTCCCCTGGGTTTTGTACAGAATACATCCACCTCTTCATCGCACAAGGTCTTTCTCCCAGTACTCTCCCCAAAGATCTCCACGAGGCGATCGATGTCATTGAAGTAGAACTCGATGATGCTTTGAAGTTGATTGACTCGGGAGAGATCCAAGATGCAAAGACCGTATCTGGCATTTTACGTTACAAAAGATGGTTAAAAACAAATGCGTAAAATTTTTCTCTCTTTTCTTTTTCTAGCAACTTTGGGGTTCTTTCTCCCCCAGATCGCTTCAACTTATTTTGGAAAAAAACAAGTTGAAGCACATCTCACTCGCCATCTAGGTGGAACCGTGCATGTTGAGAGCATTTGTCTCAAATGGTGGGGAGAGCAAGTATGTAAAAATGTCTCTTGGACCGATCCAAAAAATGGGATCACTTCAAGTGCTGATACAATTCTGATCACAGCAAACCTACTCGATTGTCTCCAGTATAAAGAGAAGCCGCTCGAGGTATTAGTAGAGGGAGCAACGATCTCCTGCAAAGCCAATTTTCGATTCCTGAAAAAGAAGAGACAAGCGCTAGAAATGCATTTCTCTCCTATCAAAGCGCAGCTCAAAGAGGGTACTATTCAATTCGAAGAGACAGAAATCGATGTGACAGAATCTCTGAGGGTTATCACCTGGGGCAACATAGACTTAATAGAAAGCCGTATGAACCTCACACTTGGCTTTCCTTCAGCTGCTCTAAATAAGCTTTTTGGAATGAAAGATTTACCTGATGACTACTGTCTGGAAATCCCCATCTCCAGCAAACTCAATGGGCGCTCACTGGAGAAGAGATTAATCAAAGCTTTTGTTAAAAACTATGCAACCGTGACTTCGTTGCAAAGATAAACGTCTTGAATCGCATTGAGGATTTCAACTCCTTCTTGCAAAGGTCTTTGGAATGCTTTTCTTCCTGAAATCAATCCCATACCACCAGCACGCTTGTTAATAACTGCTGTCTGGATAGCTGACTGCAAATCATTTTCCCCAGAAGCTCCACCTGAGTTGATCAGACCAATGCGGCCCATGTAGTCATTGACTACTTGGTAGCGAGTGAGATCGATTGGATGGTCTGAACAAAGCTCTGTATACATCGCTTCTGTCTGTTTTCCGAAGTTCAGAGCCTTAAATCCACCGTTATTTTCAGGAAGTTTCTGTTTCACGATGTCTGCCTGAATGGTAGCTCCAAGGTGATTCCCCTGCCCTGTTAAATCTGCAGCAAGGTGATAGTCCTTATCTGCTGTTTTAAATGCTGGGTTGCGCAAATAACACCAAAGTACTGTTGCCATTCCAAGCTCGTGAGCCATTTCGAAAGCTTCACTCACTTCAACAATTTGGCGTCTACTTTCTGGAGAACCAAAATAGATTGTTGCACCAACTGCTACACATCCCATCTCGTAAGCCTGCTTGATCGATCCAAACATGATCTGATCATGGATGTTAGGGTAGTGCAAAAGCTCATTGTGATTGAATTTCAAAAGAAATGGAATCTTGTGCGCGTATTTACGCGCTGTCATTCCAAGGGCTCCTAATGTAGTGGCAACAGCATTACAGCCCCCCTCAATCGCAAGCTTAATAATGTTTTCTGGATCAAAATAGTCGGGGTTCTTAGAAAAAGATGCCCCCGCTGTATGCTCGATGCCTTGATCAACAGGCAATATAGAAAGATAGCCTGTACCACCAAGACGCCCATGATTTAAGATTTGTTGCAGACTTCCCAAAACACGGTTGTTCCGATCTGATTGAGCAAAAATGCGATCTATCCAATCAGGACCTGGAACGTGCAAACGGCTCTTTGAAACCTTACATTCGTGCCCGAGGAAATACTCCGATTTGTCTTCTAGAATTTTTTGAATGTCACTATATGATGGCATATACGTTTCTCCTTTTTGCCAGATTGTAAAATTTTATCTAACAAATAGCAAGAAGAGCGTAAGGAAGTCTCTCCGCAAGTACTCTGACGAGGATTCGAAACGAACAGTCATCGGATGGCTCGTTGTAAGATTTTCTGAGAACTAAACAAAAAGACAGCCGGATCACCGGCTGCCCTTTTCGATCTTTGGACGTATTTGATGGGGGTATTGAGGTCTGCAGGGGCTTTTTTCGTTGATTTGGTAAAATTGCCTCTTAATTGTATGAATGGTTCTCGATCGAGTCTTTTACGGGGTAGAGCCCAACAACCATCTCCTCTAGAAAGTGAGTAGATAACCCTTTGCCTACCAAATAAATATGATTTTTTACTCAAAAGTCAAATGCTTTAGACGCAAATAGGTACAAGCACTAACTATTAGAAAACAGTTGAAAAAAACTACTAAATACACATATAATGAACAACATGAATATTATCACAATACCAAAAGACCTACCAGACAGCCTAAAGCCATTTTTAGATGACTTACCATTGGATTCTAGAATTAAAACATCTGTACGATTTTTTGATGATAGGTATCCAAAAGTAATAAATCTCGATCAGCTCAAAACAGCGCCTCATAAGCTTTTAAAATTCTATCTCCACAAACGATCCGAGCTCCCCCCTTCTAATCCCGAAGGGCTAGCATGCCGAGCCCTTGCAGCCGCTAAAAAGGGCTTCGAAGAGATGATTCTACAGGACCTACTTGCCTTGCGAAAAGAGGGGAAACTCTCAGACTACCATTTTATGAAACTAGTCTGGAATCAACCAGAGATTTTAGAATCTCCTAGTCTCGAAGTTTTAAATCGATCCGATGTAACACTCGAAAAAGCCTTCAAAAATTTTGAGGAAAAACACAAGGAAAAACTTGCCCCCCTCCCCTCTTCTAAAGAACTATTTGCCGAACAGAAAAACAAAAGAAAATACACCCAAAACTATGCGACCAATCAGTGGGTCAGATCTTCAGAAACACCGGAGCTGCTGAAACTTACAAAAAGAGCAGGAAAAATAGGCGGAGCCATTACTGAAAACCCAAACCTCTTCAAGAAAAAAGTGGTTGATGACAGGCACTGCAGGAGAGAAAGCTTTGTCCCAGACTCTGCCAAAGCAGTTTGCACTAGCTCCGATGGAAAACAAGTAACTCTTAGCCGCTGGCTGTGGGGATCTAAAAGCGAACTGCTACATCGAACGTTTCTTGGTGAACGAGCTGAAGAAAAAACTACAAGCGCTCTGACAGAAGAAGGGATTCGGGAAGTCGACAAATATATGTGCACAGGTAAACTCTCCGAAAACATCTCAGAAGAAATCATCCTGGACATCTATATAGTTGCGGATATGTTTGACTTTGATGCGCTCCGATCTGACTGCGCAAAGAAAATTAAAGAGGAGTATCTCCCCGATGAAGATACTACGCTAGAATTACTGCAGTTTGCAAAAGATCGACATTACAAGGCGCTGATCGATATGTGTTTGGAGAGTTTAAACGAAAAAGCTGATAAAGCCCACACTCTTCAAACTACATGGACAGGCCGAACCAGTATTAAGATTAATCGTGCAAACAAAACGCAACCTAAGCTCTTCAAAATGATCCCCGATCTACGGGTAGTTATTTTGAAAAAAAACAGCACCCTAAGAAGCCTAAGAAAGCACAAACATTTAGAAAATGTCGATGCTCTATTAATAGAGGATAAAACCCTTCCCACAAAAAAAGAATTGTCCATCTTCCCCGCTCTCAAGCTATGCAAGTCGCACGGCATCCATAGAGGAGCGAACGAGGAGTATCAAAGTGACAATGTGGCGATGCTCGGGATAGACTCTCGGAAATTCCCAGAGTGGATTGGTGATAAGGGTTTTGCTTCAATTTACCAGCCAATACTAGATTTATGTGGTATGCAGATGGTGGATCTTTCCCATACCAAGATAACGGATCTCTCCCCTATGAAAGGGATCACCATCTCCCAGCTCATCTCCCTAAGATTGACAGGACTGCAGATTAAAGACTTCTCCCTTCTCCCTAGATTGGAAAAACTATGGCACCTAAACCTCTCTGGCACTAATATCACCGACGCTGGCCTAGCTCACCTTTCTGAATTGAAAAATCTACGCCAACTAGACCTCTCTGGCACTAATATCACCGACGCTGGCCTAGCTCACCTTTCTGGATTGAAAATGCTATTCCGCCTAAACCTCTCTGGCACTAATATCACTGACGCTGGCCTAGCTCACCTTTCTGGATTGTATCGATGTAATATAGGCTTCTCTAACACTAAAACCTCCCCACTGGCAGTAGCCGCACTTAAAAACACACACGCACGTCTGCGGAAAGCAATACCTCAAGATTGATGGCCGCCGGAAAGTAAGTACCTCTCGATTTAACTCCAAGCCCGTCTACTTGAGGATCTACTCCAGGAGACTATCCTTGTGTACTGCTCCCCTTAAGCGATTTCTCTGGATTCTTCAATAATTCGATTTTCGCTTCAATTTTCCGCCGAAACTAAATACAGACCAAAGGGCTGAACAAAAAGACAGCCGGATCACCGGCTGCCCTTTTCGGCCTTAACTCAGTTCTTGATTAGCAAATATCACAATAGCTTCAGTTATGAATTCAGGCAGCTGTGGATGGTATACCTCATATGCCTTTCGCAATTCACTATCTGCAATGAACTGCCCATGACCCGCATAAGACTCTCTTGTCGGAGTCCAACACTTGCTCAGCCATAAGAAGTGTCTGTGAATAACACTTTGCACAGCTTGGTCATCTGCTTTGGAGTTTTGTTCGAGCAAGTGAGCAAGCTCTTTACAGATATCGGAAAACTCCTGTTTGAAATTTGCCTCATCGGTTTTAGACCACTTTTTCATGTTCTGCTTGCTTTCCTCGATGTGAGCTTCGCCCTTATCTCCAAAGCGATTTATGACCTCTTGTTCATATTCCATTTGCTTCTCTTTGCTGAATCCAGAGAACATTTCTTTTTCTTCCATTTTCTTAATTCCTTTTAAATGTTTGATTGTCTTGTCAATAGTCTCAATCAATCCTCTGGTCTTCTGCATGTTCTTCTCCAATACTTGGCGATGAGAACTTAAGGCCACCATTTTATCAAAATCATTTCTTCCTAAAACTTCTCCGATCTGCTTCAACTCAAAACCCAGCTCTCTAAAAAACAAGATCTGTTGTAAAATTAAGAGTTGCTCTTCTTTGTAGTATCGATATCCATTGGAACCATAGTAGGCAGGCTTGAGAAGCCCCACCTCATCGTACCAATGCAAAGTCCGGACACTGACTCCTGAAAGCTTAGCTAATTTCGTGACTGTGTAAACCATTGACTTTTCTCCTCTAATATCCCTTTGATTTTAAAGGATGTCTACATACTAGGGAATAACGTAACGTGAGGGTCAAGAACGTTTTTCTAAGAAATCACAACACAGGTGATTTTCTAGAAATTCGAAGATCACCTGCTTAGTATTTGTCCAGTGTAGGACTTAAATAAGTGCTAAAGGAGCTTTCTTTGGCTTAATCGGGCGAAGAGCTGCTCCAATGAGATCGTAATCCATCACGTCTGTGATCTCTACTTCGTAGAGCTTTCCAAACGCATCAACTACTTGGCAGTCATTAATGATTACTTGGCCATCCATCTCAGGACATTGTCCATAGAAGCGCCCTGTCATAAGGAATTCTGAATCGGGGTGATACCCCTCGATAATCACCTGCAGTTTTTGTCCGATGTACTTCTGGTTCAGCTCTCGAACCATTTCCATCTGTGTTTGCATCAACTTCTCATACCGCTCTTGTTTGATCGGTTCTGGCAGGTGATTGGGAAGCTTTTCAGCATGGGCTCCCTCTTCTGTAGAGAATTGAAAGACACCTATGTTATCAAGTGGACAATCCTGGACAAACTGGACAAGCTCTTCAAACTGCTCTTCTGTCTCTCCTGGAAATCCTACCATCAGGCTTGTACGGATCACAGAGTTAGGCAATTCCTTGCGCAGCTTCTTATACGTCTCTCTGATGTGTTCACCAGAAGTTTTACGACGCATGGCTTTCAAGATATCACTATTGATGTGTTGGATAGGCATATCTAAGTAAGGAAGAAGACGGGAGTCGCTCTTAATCACTTCAATGAGCTCATCGGTGATCTCATCAGGGTAGAGATAAAGCAAGCGGATCCAGAAATCTCCTTTTACTTTGAGCATTTCGCGTAAGAGGTTTTCAAGGGCTCCTTTTTCTTTACGCTCTCTTCCAAAATCTCCAAGATCCTGTGCAATCAAAATAATTTCTTGTACACCTTGGGACAAAAGAGCATTGAATTCCTTGAGTACTTGCTCTGTTGGCTTACTCTTCAATGGCCCTTTAATCGTTGGGATAATGCAGAAGCTGCATCGCTTTGCACACCCTTCCGCAATTTTCAAATAAGCATAATGTTTAGGCGTTGCTAGCTGACGGGGAACCTGTCCCCACTGCAAATAACTCCTTGCAGAGGTGATCTGCTCTCCCCCATCGTTTGCTTCGAGGGCATCAAGAATTTTCTCTAAATCGCCGGGCCCAAGCATATAGTGAATTTTAGGAAATGCTTCTTTAAGTACAGAGCTGTGCTTCTGAACCATACAACCAGCTACTACTAGCTTAGCAGATTCTTTCTTCTCTTCAAAAAGCTCTTCAATCGTATTGAGCCCTTCTTGTCTAGCAGACTCTAGAAATCCACAGGTATTTACCACTAGGAAGTCCGCCTCAGACTCCTCACCAGTGACTTCATACCCAGCTTGAATGACAAGCCCCAGCATGATTTCTGTATCGACAAGATTGCGAGCACATCCAAGGCTCGTAAAGTGGATTTTATTTCCTTTTCTCAGTAGCTCATTCATAGGAGGGAATTCTATCAAAATACTGAATTATTAGCGATTGAACTTGACAACTTCCTATCTAAAAAACACACTTGGCCCCACAAAATGGGAGTCTCTATGCCTAAATGGAAGTTTTTATTCATCGCAGTTGCACTACTGCTTGGAAATCAAAGTCACGGCTCTTTCGCCGATTTTGAAAAAGAGTTTTCCGAACAGCCCGAAAAATTAGTGAGCTGGAACGAAATGGCTAGCGAAGTAGATCGTTGGAGAGATGGCTTGGGGAAACCCATAGACTCAGGAATTAAAGAAACTGTAATCATTCTCAATCTTCTAGACCTTAAGACGCGTCAGTCTTGTGAAGGACACACAGATTGGGGATGCCCTTTTCCATGGGTTGATTTTGATCTTGTAGATGCAGAGAGTTTGAAAGAAGTGAGCGACAAAATCGCTGAGTACTCCGAAAAAGTTAAGCCATTTGCAGATCTCAAAAAATTCTCCCTAGAAGAGTGGGAAGAAAGAGAGAGCCTATATGCAAAGCTATGGGAATACCGAAATCTACGTGACAAAATCAGACAGGAAGCGTACCTCCCTATTCACGGTTTGCTAGAAAACTTCTACCGAACAAGATCCGCATCATACGAGAATGAGATATTCCTCGAGCCCCTGTACGGGAGAATTTTTTCTTTTGGAGGGCAATGGGAGCACGTACGCTCAGATCTTGAAAAAGAGCAAAAACTCCAAGAATATCGAGAAGAGATGCAAACTTTCACCGATTTTTTAATCGAAGAATTTCTTAAGTACACGGAATCTGGAAAAGTAGGCTCTAATTAAATCAGAGCCAAAAAAGGAATTCTCTTTCTACTGAAACAAGTACTTAGCGAAGAGGTTCAAGTGCTTCTCGGCCGAGGTTCAACAAATAACTTATTCCGTACATTCGCAAGAACTAAAGCAAAGAGAACGAGTCAAAAGTTTTGTTCGCGTTGAGGGCGAAAAGAGGCGCCCAGCCAGAACGAAAGAACTGCTCAGAACCTGCTTTTGAACCAAAAATTTAGAATGTTTATACAGCCCCTTCTTTAAATTTTTCTAGAGTCTGCCGGTCCAATTCATTCTGCACGAATACTATCAAGAATAGTAACATTTCGTGCATGAGAAAGGGAAATAAGCAAAGGCTTGCTCTTATTGATCCAATCCTAACACCTTGTAGGTGCACCTATTTTTCCATTTGTTTTGTGAATAAACAAAGCGATCGACTATGATCGATCAAAACGCTTGTTAGAGGATCCCAATGCGCTTGATAACGTGCCTATGCTTCTTGATGTTAGCCTTTTCCAGCTGTCAGAAAAAGCCTCAGCCGATTGATGAAAACAAGCAAATCTTACGACTTAACATCCACACGGAGCCTCCTACTTTAGATACCCGAAAAGCCACTGACACCTCTTCGATTGGAATCATCAGCATGTGCTTTGAAGGGCTAATGAAGCGAACTAAGGGAGGAAAAGTTGAACCTGCTATCGCTCACCGGGTAGAGATTTCTAAGGACCGGACTAAGTACACATTCCACCTTCGTCCTGCAAAATGGTGGGACGGCAAACCAGTTACCGCATATGACTTCGAGCACACTTGGAAAACCATCTTAAGCCCTACGTTTCCATCCGGCTTTGCTAATGACCTCTACATCATAAAAAATGCAAATGAGGTGAAATCGAAAATCTTACCCCCAAGTGCCCTTGGAGTAAAAGCTCTCGATGCAAAAACGCTTGAAGTAAAGCTCGACTACGCAGCTCCCTACTTCCTAGATCTCGTTGCCTCCCATTCTTTTTTACCAACACCCTCTCACATTACTAGTGTCTACCCGAAATGGGCCGGAAAAAGTGGTCCCCATTTTGTAGGTAATGGCCCTTTTAAGCTAACAAAATGGAAACACTACAACTGCATACGCCTTGTGAAAAATGAGTTCTATTGGGATCGTGACGCAGTCCGCCTTAATGAGATCGACTTGAGTATCATCGAAGATGCGACAACAGAGCTCAATATGTTTGAGTCAGGAGAACTTGACTGGGCAGGATACCCTCTTTCAACACTGCCGACAGATGCACTACAAGCTTTAGCAGCAACGGATCGTTTAAATACCTATCCTCTTGCCGGTACCTACTACTACATCTTTAATACCCAGAAAGCTCCCTTCAACAATGTGAACTTCCGCAAAGCCTTCTCTCTTGCGATCAACAGGACTTCGATCATTGCAAATATCACCCAGTCCAAACAAGCTCCTGCGACGGGTCTGATCCCCCCAACTATCTGGGCGATAGAACCCCATTTCAAAGACAACGATGTCGAAGAGGCGCGTCGCCTTTTTGCTTTGGGGCTGAAAGAAATGGGTTACACCTATGAAACCCTCCCCACAATCACCCTAATATATAACTCATCAGAGTCTCACCATAAGATCGCACAAGCGATCCAAGAGCAATGGTTCCGAGCTTTTGGTCTTCGAGTAAAGCTTGCCAATAAGGAGTGGAAGGTCTTTTTGGATGAGCTCTCTCATAAACAATTCCAAGTAGCTCGTATGGGGGGAGTTGCTGGTTTTAAAGACCCAATGACGTTTTTTGATCTCTATAAATACCCAGAGAGCAGCAACAACTTTTCTGGTTGGAGCAACCCAAGATTCACAGAACTTTTGGAGCTGGCTGAGAGGATGCCAGATCCAACCCGAAGAGAGATTCTCTTACGCGAAGCAGAAACTATTCTCATAAACGAAATGCCAATTGCACCGATTTATTACTACAGAGGAACCTATATCAAGAAAAATTATGTGAGAGGCGTTGGACTCACTGAATTTAGCGACGCCAATTTCAAATTTGCCTTCTTGAAAAAGTAATGACAAAGTATTTACTAAAGAAAATTGCTATCCTACTTGTTTCTCTTTTCATGGTCGCTTCACTGACCTTTGCCCTCATGCAAATGATTCCGGGGGATCCTTTTACCCAAGAAAAAGCGGTTCCAGAAGAGATTATGAAAGCGATGTATAGTCACTACGGCCTTGATCAACCCTGGTATATCCAATACTGGCGCTACATCAAAGGGCTTGCTACATGGGATCTGGGTCCTTCCTTTAAATACCAGGGGCGAACCGTGACAGAAATCATTCGAGAGGGCTTTCCTGTCTCAATGACTCTAGGACTGGAAGCTCTTCTCCTCTCTATTTTCTGTGGGATTGGATTAGGTTGTCTAGCTTCCTTAAAACACCTCAAGTGGCAAGATCATCTGACTATGGTTATTGCTGTTTTAGGGATCTCGGTTCCAAGCTTCATTCTTGCTACTTTCCTGCAGTACCTATTTTCTATGAAGCTCGATCTTCTCCCCGTAGCCCGTTGGGGATCTTTTGATCACTCCATCCTGCCAGCTATAGCTCTCGCAGCCCTTCCTACAGCATTTATTGCACGCCTTACCAGATCAAACATGGTTGAGATCATGCAACAAGACTACATCCAGACAGCAAAGTCAAAAGGACTCACCTCTTTCCAAATTGTGATGCGTCACTCACTTCGCAATGCCCTCTTGCCTATTGTCACCTACCTCGGCCCTCTAACAACCGCAATTTTAACAGGTAGCTTTGCGGTGGAGAAAATCTTCGGCATCCCAGGCCTTGGTCAATGGTTTGTCATGAGTATTACAAATAGAGACTACACCGTGATTATGGGAACGACCGTTTTTTATAGCGCCATCTTGATGGTCAGCGTATTTGCTGTCGATATCCTCTACTGCTTCATCGATCCCCGCATTCAATTAATCCATAGAAAAATAAAAGTATGACAGAAAAAAAACCACCACAGCTAGGACTGCTTCTGTCTTGCCCCCCTGAAGGCAAGATCCCTACAAGCTTCAGCTACTGGCAAGATAGTTGGCAACGACTTAAAAGTAACCGTATGGCAACGATAGGCCTCTGTGTTCTTGGCTTTTTAATCTTCATGGCAATTGTAGGACCTTTTCTCACTCCTTATACCTACTATGAAACCCACCTCCATCTGAAGAACCAGCCCCCTTCTGCAAAATTTTGGTTTGGAACAGATGAACTAGGTAGAGACCTCTTCACTAGAGTCTGGTGGGGTGCTCGTATCTCTTTGCTCGTTGGGATTACAGCTTCGCTTATTGATCTTGTGATCGGTGTGTTCTATGGCTCCTTAGCAGCTTCTCTAGGTGGCAAGATGGAAGAGTTTATGATGCGCATTGCCGATATCCTCTACTCTATCCCCTACCTGCTTGTTGTGATCCTTCTCATGGTTGTTATCGGTTCTGGAATTGGCACAATCATCCTCGCGCTTACAATCACCGGATGGATCAGTATGGCTCGAATTGTGCGAGGACAGATTCTTCAACTCAAAGAGCTAGACTTTGTTAAAGCAGCACATAGCCTTGGAGCATCCAGATTTCGTATTTTGTGGCGCCATCTCATCCCTAATGCAATCGGCCCTATCATCATCACAGTGACTCTAACAATCCCCACCGCTATTTTTGCTGAGGCATTCTTAAGCTTCTTAGGCCTTGGTGTCCAAGCGCCCATTGCTAGTTGGGGAACGATGGCCAATGATGGTCTGCCCGCTCTACGGTACTACCCTTGGAGACTCTTCTTTCCAGCTGGATTTATTAGCCTTACTATGCTCTGCTTTAACCTCCTTGGAGATGGTTTACGTGATGCCTTTGACCCGAGGTTGCGCGTATGAGTAAAAAACCCATCCTAGAAGTCCGTGATCTCCATGTCTCCTTCAAAGTGCAAAAGCAGCTTCTGCAAGCTGTTCGAGGGGTCTCCTTTGATCTCTACGAACAAGAGATCCTTGGCGTCGTAGGAGAATCAGGCTGCGGTAAAAGCGCTACAGCAAAAGCTCTGGTAAAACTCTTCTCTCCCCACTCCACTGTCGTCAAAGGTGAAGTAATCTACATGGGAAGTAATCTACTTGATTACAACGAGCAGCAGATACAGAAAGTGAGGGGCAATGAGCTTGGAATGATCTTCCAAGATCCAATGACCTCCCTCAATCCTACAATGAGAATCGGCGATCAGATCATCGAAAGCTATCTCCATCACACAAAATCAGTCAAAAACAAAGAAGCTAGAGAGTATGCCATACAGCTACTTGAACTTGTTGGGATCCCCCAAGCTTCAACCCGGATCGATGAATACCCCCACACCCTTAGCGGCGGCATGCGACAACGGGTAATGATCGCTCTAGCACTTGCTCCAAAACCCAAACTCATCATAGCTGACGAGCCAACTACAGCACTAGATGTTACGATTCAGGCGCAGATTCTTGACCTAATGCAGAACATCAAAAAAAAGACAGGAACAAGCTTTATCCTAATTACCCACGATATGAGTGTCGTAGCGGGTTACTGTGACAGAGTCCTCGTAATGTACTCTGGAAAAGTTGTTGAAAGAGCCTCAATCGATCAGCTATTTAAAAACCCTGCTCACCCCTATACAAAAGGCCTTCTGCAGTCAATCCCCCGTCTGGATATGCCAACTGACCATCCCCTAATACCCATCGAAGGATCTCCCCCAACTGCAACAGAATCGATCACAGGATGCGCCTTCTGCAATCGCTGTAAAGTATCACTCCCCGTCTGTGCAAAAGAAGACGCTGTACTCAAAGAAAAAAATAATGGGCATCTGGTTGCCTGCTGGAACGAAAGAGAACAATGAAACCTCTAATTAAAATCCGCAACCTTAAAAAATACTATGCCCAAGACCGCAAGGTCGTGAAGGCGATCGATGACATCTCCTTAGATATCTATCCAGGAGAGACACTTGGTCTTGTAGGAGAAAGTGGCTGTGGTAAATCTACCGTTGCGCGCTGTTTACTCCAACTCACAGAATCGAGTAGTGGTAGTATCGAGTTCGAAGGCAATTCCGTTCTCAACCTCAAGGGAAAACAACTCAAAGAGTTCCGCCGCAATGCCGGCATGATTTTCCAAGACCCTTACGCCTCTCTGAATCCCCGTATGACAGCCAGTGATATCATTTCCGAGCCCCTCGAGATCCACAAGCTCCTCAAAGGTGCAGAAAAAAGAAAACGTATCAAAGAACTACTCGACCTTGTTGGTCTTCCTCAAGAGAGCATGTTCCGCTTCCCCCACGAGTTCAGTGGTGGGCAAAAACAACGGATCGGAATTGCCAGGGCACTTTCTATGAACCCCAAGTTCATCATCTGTGACGAACCCATCTCTGCACTCGACGTATCCGTCCAAGCACAAATCATCAACCTACTCAAAAAACTGCAAAAAGAGATCGGTCTTACCTATCTTTTTATCGCACATGATTTGCGGATTGTAAAATACCTCTCCACACGTGTTGCCGTTATGTACTTAGGCAACATCGTAGAGATTGCTCCTGCAAAAGATCTCTATGACAACCCCCTCCATCCCTATACACAAGCCCTTCTCTCTGCGATTCCTCTACCAGATCCAGTGCTAGAAAAAACAAGAAAACGAATCATCTTACATGGAGAGGTCCCAAGCCCTCTTAATCCCCCTAAAGGATGTCCCTTCGTTACTCGCTGTCCCCACGCTACTCCAACCTGCCACCATGTACGCCCTGAGCTAAAAGAGATCTCTCCAGACCACCTAGCAGCCTGCCATCTTCTTAAACCCATCTCTGCTAAGACCCCTCTAAAAAGTGCCGAGCACAGAGTCACCTAGTGTTTTGCAAGCTTGCAAAAAAGCTTCTTATAATGAAAAAAATCCTCTTAAGCCTTCTTTTGCTTTTCTTCCGCATAGCTCCCTGCACGGCCATCGAACCCAATCAGCCATCTCCAAAGCTCTATAGAGTGCTCATCTTATGGACAGGCCTTGGTGAATATGAGTCCTCAAAAAAACTACAAAAGGCATGTCACAATCTCGGTTGGACAGCGCAAGTTGCTTTCTCTCCCGAAGAGGAGATTTCCGAATTTGATCAGCTCGTTCTTGACACCCCCATCGAAGCAAAAGAAATACACACAATTATTGAAGAATTTCAGCCAGACTTCACTATCAGCTTAAAAAATGATATAGTCTTCTCTTCAGCAACCACGAATTACCTCGTAATTTCTGGTTGTTGGCAGCATTACTTCGACCCACACTTTGTTGCCATAGAGCAGAGTCTAGAATTTGACGGATTTCTCTATACCACCCCAAAAATCGCTTCCCTAAAAGCCTATATCAAAGAGTCTGGAAAAACCTTCCAAGGAATGAACTGGTACTTCTCTTGTTGCGCCACTAAGTATAAGCCAGTAAGCCCAAAGAAGCTCTTCTACTGCGGCTTCCAATGGGATCCCAGACGAAGTGGACACAAATACCAAAAGATGTTCTCCAAGCTGGACAAAGAAGGCTATCTAGTCGTCTACGGCCCAGAAAAGCGATGGAGCTTTGTTCCTCGATCTAGAAAAGGGCTACTCCCCTTTGACGGTGAAAGCATCTGCAATGCCATCCGAGAAGCTGGCATCGCCTTGGTTCTACATAGCCAAAGCCACATGGAACTAGGGGCCCCGACTTCTCGCATCTTTGAAGCCGCCTCTACAGGAAGTGTAATCATCACTGATCCGCATCCTTTTATCGTAAAAGAATTTGGTGACAGCGTTCTCTACATCGATGAAAACAAAAAAAGCAAAGAGCTCTTCCGACAGATTGATACCCATGTAAAATGGATATTTGCCAACCCCAAAAAAG
This sequence comes from Chlamydiota bacterium, assembly GCA_021772375.1. GTDB lineage: Bacteria > Chlamydiota > Chlamydiia > Chlamydiales > Rhabdochlamydiaceae > Sacchariniichlamydia. The sequence continues at coordinate 30,133 of JAJFME010000008.1, forward strand.
CAGAACAGATGGCCAGAAAAGCCCACACCATCTTCATGGAAAAATTCACTCTAGAAAGCCAGCTCCAAGAGCTAGCTAAAATACATGAGGCCATCACCACTACTCAGCAATAGCCTCATCGAATAAGAACTCTAGGCTTAAACTCTACGCCCAAAGCCTCGGAAACAGCTCCCAGTCTTTTTCCAACCTTAGGGGCTCTTTTACCTCTAGAGCCTCTTTAGCTTCTTTAGCACGAGCACGATCAGCGGATGTTTTTTCCTTATCATCGAGGACCCTAGCTTCATGATCACGAGCCCAATCTGCGGGTGTCTTTCCTTTATTATCGAGGACATCTACCTTAGCGCCATGTTCGAGGAGAAGTTTTATTCCTTCTACATCCCCTCTTCCGGCACATCTATGAAGAGGCGTTTCTCCAAGACGTTTTCCAACAACATTCACCTCCGCTCCCCGATTAATAAGAATTTCCATGGCTTTGAAGTGATTATAGCGCATGGAAGCCTTAAGAAGAGGAGTCAGCCCCCAATCGTCGAAGCTATTGATTTCAGCTCCTCTCTCTAAAAGAAGGTCCACTATATCCTCTTTCCTCTGAGAAGCTGCACGATCAAGAGGGCCTTCATAAACATGATCAAAAGCATTTGGATCAGCCCCTTTGTCTAGAAGAAGCTTTATAACCTCAATATTGGCCTTACTCGGGAAAACAGCATAATGCAAAGGAGTCTCATTATTATCCTTATCCCTACTATTCACATCATAGCCACCATCAATAAGGGTTTCTATCATCTTTAGAGAAGAGTTCATCGAAATTGCAGCGAAAAGAGGGCTGCCCCTACGACCCGTAGAGGAAGTCACGGGATCTCTCCCATCTAAGAGCAACTTCACAGTCTCTGCCGCTTTGTCTCCCCCTCTTATAGCAGCGGAAAACATGGGTGTTGTGTAATACTCAGTCTCAAAAAATGGATCTGCTCCCTGTTTTAGAAGGTTTCTAATCCCGTCTAGATCGTCTCTATAAATGGCTTTTATCAATTGGTTTGCTTTCTGCTCTTCCAACCATTTTGTAGCAAGCTTAGAGAGGACTGCTCCTCCTGCTTGTATAGTGTCACATTTAGTAAAGGGGGCTAACTTGCTTTCAGCAATTTGCCAATCTGATAAAGGTCTACATAGAAGAGTCCCTACAGCCCCTTTTATGGCCTCTAGAGCTCGGTATACCACATGTTGAACACGTGCAATTATTCCCTCTTGAGGCCAGGACCTTAGCCAGGACTCTACACGACAAGCCCCATAGTAATTCTCTAAAACTCGATCGACAGACTGCCCTACGTTTTCTACCTTATCAAGTAAAGGTTGTTTTTCTTTAATGCCACTCTCTTCGATGATCTCTTTGAGAATAGGTGCTGTGAAAGGTTTTGATTGTATTGCTGACAAGGTGTGTTGCATAACTCCCTAGAACAAGCAAAATCTTGAAAAACAAAAAGGCATAAGACTAAACTCTTTACGTTCGCAAAAACAAAGGAGCTTATCTTATGCCTCGCCACAAACGTGACTGGAAGCAGTATAACAAACA
>JAJFME010000009.1 GCA_021772375.1 Chlamydiota bacterium
AATCACAAGCTTATCGCTTGTGCCATCAGGGGTGAGATCAACAACTAATCTACCTGTAGATGTTTGTTCATAGTCTCCTTCGATTGTGACAGTGCCTACGCTATTTCCAGGGCTGAATACCCCTTCGTTGCGGAGATTGCCAGCATTTGGATTTCCAGCATCGGTTTTTGCTGTGAAGTTCCCTGCGAGTGTTCCACCTGGCTCAATGATGTTTTCTGTGATCACACTCCCTTCAATCGTAAGTGTTCCACCAGAGACCCTCGTCTGTCCCGTATACACCTGGTCCCCATTTAGAGTAAGGGTACCATTTCCTATTTTGGAAAGTCCTCCAGTTGTTTGGCTTCCTCCACCACCACCTTGATCGCTTACAATTTGGCTTGCAGAAAGGGAGAGGCTATCGCCTGCATTAGTGAGGTCAAAAGTCAATTGGGATCCAGACATTGCATAAATGTCCGGACCTGAAGCTGATCCATCTGCCCCTTTAGTTGCATTCCCCAAGTTACCTCCAAAAAAACCTCCCCCTACTCCAGCAGTTACTAAATTGGTCCCAAAAGTGATTGAGTCCTTGACTATGAGTGTTCCTCCAGTCTGAACAAAGATAGCACCACCGAAGCCAGCACCACCACCGCCACCGCCACCTGCAATACCCCCGTCTGATGCTCCTACTCCTCCGATGCCACCACCGAACCCTCCCGCTCCAGGGGTTCCAGCGGTTCCTGCAGTGCCACCGCCGCCAGCGTTACCACCGCCGAAGCCACTTCCGCCACCGCCACCCCCAAAACCGCCAGTTCCTCCGTCTCCTCCTTGCACACCTGCAGTGGATAATGTGCCACTACCACCAGCTAGACCTCCTCCACCAGCGAAGCCACCATTTCCACCATTCCCACCTAAGATTGGGTGTTGAGCCCCCCCGCCGCCTCCTCCGAAGTCTCCGCCATTTCCTGCGTTTCCTGCGGATGCATCAGTTGATTTAGACCCGCTTCCGCCACCACCGCCACCAAAACCACCGGCTCCTCCATTTCTGGTAGCTCCAAGCTTGTCTGCAGCTCCAGCTCCCCCTTCGCCGCCACTCCCAGTTCCAGCAGGTGGAGTACCCCCACCTCCAGATCCAACTGTAGCGAAGTCTCCTCCACCGGTTCCAGCTATGCCTAAACTTGCGTTTGTACCATTTGTTTTGGCACCACCACCTCCGCCTGCGCTATTGCTCTCTATTCCTCCGGCTGCCCCTTTCCCACCATTACCACCGAATCCACCGCCACCACCTCGTTTGAATTCTCCTCTTCCAGCAAAGCCACCGCCCCCAGCTCCTTGTCCTGTAGTATCTTCCCGAACAAATCCGCCAGTTCCCCCTGTGGCTTCACAGTTGTTAAAAGTGACATTCTGCAAAGTAACAGTTGCATCAGTTGCAATAAAGATCCCTCCTCCTAAACCAGCTCCTCCTCCTCCTCCTTGACCGTTGAGTGAAGCAGAGCCTCCTTTAGCTTGAGTATTGCGGATGGTGAGATCTTTAATTATTGCGTTTTGGCTTCGAGCGAAGAACCCTCGAAAGGCTCCACTGTCTCCATCTAGAGCAAAATTCGCTCCATCGATTGTGAGAGTTCGAGCTGAAACAGCTCCAAAACTATCGGTTGTATTGAGAGGTCGAAGGAAGTTATCGCCCCCTGTAAGTGGGGTAGCGATCGTGATATCCATGTCAAAAGTAATGGTACTGTCTCCAGCTGCACCGTTGGCTGCGATGATTGCCATCTGCAGCGCATCGGCAGTACCAACTCCAAACAAAGCGGGTGAGCTAAAACAAACAAGTGAGACGAGGGCTTTTTTCCAATGCATCAGGGGGATACTCCATAAAGTTTTTAGTACTAAACGGAGTATGCATAAAGGGGTTTTTTAGAAAACCCAATCCAGTCGAACTTCTGCTTGGTTGATACGGACGTCGCTGTTGAAAAGTCCTTTATAACCAAGTAGGAACGAAAATCCACAGTCGTAGGTGACTTTAACACCAGCTTCAGGTGATCCAAGGTGTACAGCAGAGTCGTAGGATTCTACATCCATTACGCAAGACTGTTCGCGGAAACTTGCTTTTTGATCAGAGTCATGTAAAGGGAATTCTCCCACCCAGCTAGCACCAAGATATGGTGCATAGCAGAAACAGTCACAAGAGATAGTGTAGTAGCCACGAAGGCCAGCCTCACCGCGGAGCATGTGTTGATCTTTGGAGCGGACATTTAGATTAAGACTTTCGGCCCCACTTTCTTTAAAGCTTTCTCTATTGAAGTAGTGGTAGTCGACAAGGGCAAATGGCTCGAAAGTAGAGCATCCACATTGCCACTCATATTGACCACCGAGATGCGCGGTAAAGAAGTAGCCCCAAGGATCACTTTTTGCTGTTCGATTTACATCACTGAACTTGATTTTGCGTTTGAGGTCGTGGTCGCTACCACCACCAATAAGTGAAAAATCACCTGTGAAACAGCCGCAAGTAGAACTTCCATAAAGAGCGCCGTAGTAACTATTGATTTTGCCATCTCCATCGGTTGTATTCCAGTCGAGATCTGTGTGGGTATAGCCTAAAGCTCCACCGAAGTAGAAACTGGGGGAGCAACAGAAGTCGATTCCTGCAAGTACGCCGCCAGACGTTGCATCGAATTTTTCTAGGTTATCAAAGCGCTTCCGGTTGTCCATGAAGTTCCCGAAGCCTGTAACCCAAACAGAGCTATTGCAATCACAAGAGCAGCAGTCTCTAGGAGAGCAGCAAAGTTCAAATGTATGTTGGGAGAGAAGACTTGCTACGTAACTGTTATTTCGAGCGTTAATCCACTCAAGCGCTCCAAACCCAACAGGGGAGAGGGCTTCGAGTGCGGCATTGACTTCAGGATCTCCCAGTGTTCCTAAGATCTCAATCATGCGAGCAAAATCAGAGTTTGCCCGAATGGAGTCTCTTGTGATGCATTTAACCACTTCCTTTGCAACACTTGAGGTGATCCTTTGATCTTCAAAGATGTGGTTGTTAAGTACTGTTAATATCACGCTGTTGTAATCGACTTGTATGCGAACAAAAGGTGCATCAGGACCGCTTTCTACAACTGTAAATCTTGTGGTCCCAACGATGGGGGCATTGATGATCTCGTAGGTTGTTCCTTGGATGTAGTTTCCAGCTCCGACAACGACTTCCAGTATGCCATCGACAGTAGCTGTTCCTGCATTGATCAGAAGGAGGTCACTTTGTCCAGTTGGAGTAATATCTACAATGAGGCGTCCGTCTGAGTTTTGAACATAGTTGCCTTCGATGTTAATTGTACCAACGCTATTTCCTGGGCTAAACACTCCCGAGTTAGTGACATTGCCACTCGCTGGATTTGTTCCTCTCTTCGCTGCAGTGAAGACTCCAGTGAGGGTTGCTCCGTTGTCGATCATGATTTCTGAGATGACACTTCCGTTGATTTGTAGCTCTCCAGAGGAGACCGTTGTCGTTCCCGTGTAGGTATTATCTCCGTTAAGTGTTAAAAGAGCACTCCCTGTTTTAGTAAGGCCTCCAGTTATCTGGCTTCCCCCCCCAGCACCAATATCTCCCTCGATTGGGTTAGCAAGAGAAAGGGCGGAAGAGAGGTTTGTGAAGTTAATAGTACCTCCAGACATCATGAAGATGTCTGCTCCAGCTTTTGATCCGTCACTTCCAGCTGTTGCATTTCCTGCTCCAGCAAGTTTTGCACCGCCAGCTCCCTCTGTTACCGAGTTCCCAGAAAAGGAGATCGAAGTATCAATGTTGAGGATCCCACCATTTTCGACAAAGATCGCTCCTCCGAAGCCACCGCCACCGCCACTTCCTCCAATAGTTAATGCGTCTGTTGCCCCAGTTCCCCCGTTACCGCCTCCAAAGCCGCCTGTTCCTGGTGTTCCAGCGGTAGCGCTTCCACAGCCGCTTCCACCACCACCACCACCAAAGCCGCCACTTCCACCATCGCCGCCATTTGGTTCTAGAACAGGTCCTGGAAATGAGAATGCCCCAGCCCCTGATCCACCACCTCCAGCAAAGCCGCCACTGCCGCCATTGCCTCCAGTGTTCGAGTCGGCAGCTCCGCCGCCACCGCCACCGAATGTGCCGCCATTGCCGCCGTTTCCGCCAGTAGTTCCAGCACCGGTACTTTCATTGCCTCCAGCACCTCCACCCCCGAAGCCGCCGTCACCCCCAGGTGGTGTGCTTGCCGTAGGGGTTGATCCAGCCCCGCCGCCGCCGCTACCGCCATCTCCGCCACTGACTCCCACGACACCAAAGTTCATATTTGCAAAGTCACCACCACCATTTGCAGGGTCGTTGAACGATGCTCCACCACCACCGGTTAGTCCATTGGTCTTTGCACCTCCGCCGCCTGCTCCAAAAGCTACTCCACCGCTACCCCCAAAGCCGCCGCCGCCGCCGCTAAACTGTCCCCCATTACCACCGAAGCCACCACCGCCACCGCCATCAACGATATCGAAAAATTTTTCTGCTGTACCACCAGCACCACCAGTTGCGTTTGAATTGTTGAACGTGGTGTTTTTTAGAGTGACAGTTGCACCATCGGCTACAAAGAGAGCTCCACCGAACCCTCCACCGCCGCCGCCAATATTGGAAGTGGCAGAACCACCCCCTTGAGCCTTGGTGTTCTGGAAAGTGAGATCATTGATAGTAACCATACCACTTCTGGCGAAAAACCCCCGGATAGATGAGGCTCCATCAAGAAAGTATCCCGCTCCATCGATTATAGTAGTCTGGGGGGGGAGAGTACTGAAATCTATATCTGTATTCAGTGGTTGAAGGAAGGGTGATCCGTCAGTTAAAGGAGTAAATAGGGAGATATTGGCTGTAAAAGTAATAGTTTTATCAGCAGTCATATTGGCCGTTCTGATGGCCGTCTGCAGAGTATCTGCACTTGAAGCAGCTCCAGAAAAGATGGGTGAGGTGAAGCAGATAAGGGGGAGGAAGAATATTTTCCAGGACATAAGATCTCCAAAAAAATCAGTTCCTTCCTACGGTAGCACAGAGATAAATATATGTATGATTTTTTTATTTTCCCACGCAGAACTTGGAGAAGATCGCGCTTAGGATGTCTTCGGAGATATCCATCCCGATGATCGTTCCGAGATGACCAAGACAGCTGCGCATATCAGAGGCGACAAATTCTGCTGAAATACCAGTCTCCAATCCTTGTATGAGTGTTTTCAGATCTTTGATGGCCAGAGAAAGCGCCTCTTTGTGACGTATATTTGTTAATACGATCTCCTCTTTTGATGGAGGAGTACCTTCCCAGATAAGCTTTTCAATCTCTTTTTTTAGTTCTTCGATTCCTTCACCTGTTTTAGCAGAGAGGAGGACTTGTGCAAGTTCCGGAGCATCTGGCGAGGTATGCGGTAAATCGGTTTTATTCCAGATAAGTAGAGTTTTTTCCTTAGGGGCTGAAGCGATCAGGGCTTCATCCTCTTCTGTAAGTGGAGATGAGACATCAACAAGTAAAAGGATGAGATCAGATTGTTGCATTGCGATTTTGCTGCGGCGGATCCCTTCTCGTTCGACGAGTTCCTCTGTTTGCCTAATCCCTGCTGTATCGATGAGCTGGAAGTGAAGACCTCCTAGTCGCATCTCAGCTTCTAACGTGTCGCGTGTTGTTCCGGGGATGTGGGTGACGATTGCACGGTCTTGGCCAAGAAGGGCATTCATGAGAGAAGACTTCCCTGCATTCGGGCTTCCTACGAGACAAAGAGAAAGTCCTTCGTGGATCTTTTTTCCTTCATGGAAAGTCGATTCGAGAGAATGCATGTTTTGCAGTGTTTTTTCTAAAGAGGTAATTACCTCTTCTTTGCTTGCAAATTCAAGCCCCTCTTCGGGGAAGTCGACCCAGGCCTCTAAAATAGCGGCGGTGCCAAGAAGCTCTTGTTGCAAGTTTGCAATGCGTTTCGAGAGCATGCCAGATAGTTGTTGGGAAGCTGCTTGCAATGAGAGTTCATTTTTGGCGCCAATGAAAGTTTGGACAGCTTCTGCTTGGGCTAGATCGAGTTTGCCATTTAAAAAAGCCTGACGGGTAAAGGCTCCTGGACCTGCAGATTTTGCTCCAGTTTTTAGCACGAGTTCTAGAATTTGTCTGGTGACTAGACTCCCTCCGTGGCATTGGATCTCGATGGTGTCTTCGCCTGTAAAGGACCTAGGACCTCGCATCACAAGCAAAAGGACTTCATCGATCACATGGCCTTGATCGATGATCTTGCCAAAATGGCATGTGTGTGTCCTGTAATCTGCAACCGATCCAGAAAAAATCTTATCAGCTATCGAGATAGCATCCGGGCCTGAAATACGGATAACAGCGATGCCCCCTTCACCAGGAGGTGTGGCAATAGCAGCTAAGGTGTCGGACGGGGTTTCCATAGGGAGTTATTATAGAGCTATTTCGCCTTTAGAGCGAGGGAAATGAGCTCTGGAAGAGGGGGCTCGCCCCCGTCTTCTGGAAGGGCATTTTTGACTGCCTTTTGTGCATCTAGAGCGTTATAGCCGAGGTTAATCAGTGCGCTGATGGCATCGCCGACAGCTCCTTGAGACTGCTCTGAAGACAACGAAATTTTTTGGTTACCAGTTTTTGTAAATTTATCACGCAGTTCGATGATGAGTCTTTCTGCCATTTTTTTGCCAATACCGGGAACTTTCGAGAGGGCTTTTGCGTTGGCATGTTCGACTGCAAGATGGAGGTCTTCGATTGACATATGGCCAAGTAGTGCGATGGAGAGGCGAGGGCCGATGCCTGATATGTCATTGAGCGTTTCAAAAAGATTGCGTTCATCTGTTGTTAAAAACCCATACATCTTTTGAGAATCTTCTCGAAAGACTGTAGATACGAAAATTTTGATAGTAGTTCCTATCTGGGGGAGCTTTTCAAAGGTAGCAATAGAGATGAAAAGACCATAGCCAAGTCCATTGACATCAATGGTTGCTTTTTGCGGGGAAGCGTCTGTCAGAGTTCCAGAAATATATTCAAACATGGGCGCATGGTAACGAATGTGCGTGACAAAGTGCAAGAGCTAGTGCATCAGATGCATCTTCTGGGGTTGGTAGCTCCTCGAGATTGAGCATCATCTGGATCATCCGTTGTACTTGCTCTTTGCTTGCAGAGCCGTTCCCGACAACTGCTTTTTTTGCTTTTTTTGGGGCATATTCAAAAATGGGGATGCCAGCTCGTTCGGCAGCTAGAATAGCCATGGCTCTTGCCATTCCAAGCTTCAGTGCACTCATTGCATTTTTGTGCATAAATTGTCCTTCAACGGCGAGGGCTTCGGGTTTGTGAAGAGCAATCAGAGCCTCAATTCCCTCAAAGATAATCAAGTATCTTTTTGAGCTTGAGGCTTTCACAGGTGGGCGGATGCAGCCAAAGTCAACGGCTTTTGGCTTGTGGGGATGGTGTTTAATGATTCCATATCCGGTAACACGGGTACCTGGATCAATGCCTAAAATAATCATATACTTTCAGATCATACATAGAGGGAAATTTTAGTGGGTGTACAAAATCCCCTAGGATCTGGTATTTTATGGCTTTGAACCCGGTTAGCTATTGATGAAATCTCCCCAGGGAACAGAATTTAAAAACATCATTGTTCGCATGCCCAACTGGATTGGGGATATGGTGATGGCGACTCCTGTTCTAACGGACTTGCGCAACGCTTATCCGAAAGCTCGAATCACTGCAATGTGTAGAGCTCCCATCTGCGATCTTCTCAAAGATGCCCCCGAAGTGGATGAGCTCTTCTGTTTTAGCAAGACTAATAGTTTTTCTAGGCGAAGTGACAAGAAAAACATTGTGGAGAAACTCCGTCAGGGTAAGTACGATTTAGGTGTGTTACTCACGCATTCACTCTCTTCGGCTTGGTGGTTTTGGCAAGGGGGAGTGAAAACTCGTCTTGGTTATGACTGCAATGGACGCCGTCTTCTCCTTACACATCGTGTTCCGTTGCCAGCTGATATGGAGCGGCAGCATCTCGTTATCACATATAAAATGCTTTTAGCACCTCTTGGGATCCCAGTATCAGATACATATCCTTACCTAGAGCTTGTAGACAAGGAAGTTGCTAAAGCGCGCACCCTTCTAAAGCAGCATGGAGTGAGTAAAGATAGCATTGTGGTTGGGATCAACCCGGGAGCTACTTACGGATCTGCAAAGTGTTGGCTACCTGATCGTTTTAGAGAAGTAGCTGAAAAACTTCTTTCCGATCCAAAAGTATCCATTGTGTTTTTTGGTGATCAGCCGACAGCGCCTCTCGTAAAGGAAATTTGTCAGGGGCTTGGGCCCCGTGTCATTAACTTGGCAGGGCTGACTTCTCTTAGAGAAGTAGCAGCGCTGATTAGTCTTTGTAATGTATTACTTACAAATGACAGCGGCCCTATGCACATCGCAGATGCTCTTGGTACAAAGCTCGTTGCGTTATTTGGATCAACGAATGAGATTGTGACAGGGCCTTACCGTACAGGAAAAGTGATCCATCGGCATGTTGATTGCTCTCCCTGTTACCAGAGAACTTGTCCGATTGATTTCCGTTGCATGAAGCAGATTGAGTCAGATGAGGTCTACCACGCTATTTTAGGGATGATCAAACAGAATAAATCTAAGCTTCACATTACGGCCTAAATGTTCAAATCTCTTATCAGAAAATTCGGTCCCAACCCTCTCGACCACCTCCTCAGAAAAGCTGCGAAGAAGAATCAAAAGACCTTCTTACTTTTTTGGAATAGAGGACTTGGGGATATAGCCCTTGGTCTTTATGCGATTGTCTACAAAATCAGAGAAGAGATTCCTGATGCGAAGATCACGTTCTTAACAAGACCTAACTTGCACGATGGCTTCTTACTACTCGGTGATGTAGAGATTTTAGTAGCACCTAATCTCAAGCGAGGGGATAAGATAGATGTACTTAAGCTCTTGCATGAAATTGATATAGATCCTGAAGTATTTGATGTGATCCTTGATAATCCTAATCCGACTCAGTGGGTCCAGTGGCAACTGGGAACATTGACACCTGTTTTACACTGGCAAGAGAAATGGGATGCTCTTTGCAAAAAATTTGATCTCGACCCAGATGAGAGTTATGTCGGAGCACACGTTCAGACAGAGACGAACTATGCCTATTGGCGCAACTGGCCAATTGAATCGTGGCATGAGCTCTTTGAAAAGATTACAGAAGGGGGTAAAAAAGTTCTTCTCTTCGGCTTTGAAAAAGACCCCGTATTTGATATCGCTGGCGTGATTGATTTACGGGGTGAAACGCCGCTATTTGAGCTTCTTTCTATTATCAAAAATCACTGTGAAGCGCTTGTAGTTCCTGACTCAGGGGTCAGTAGCATGGTTTACTTCCTCAAGGAAACATTTCCCATTAAGCATATCTCTCTTTGGGCAGACCCCTACATGGGTATTCTCAAACAGAATGTCGATTCCCCCAACCCCAACTTGCAACATATTCCCCTACTGGGGAAGGATAAAGACATCACCACTATTACCGCGAGTGAGGTCTATGGACACATACATTGAAGCTGGAAACTTAGATGATATTGCTTTGGGGCGAAAACTTATTTCGGAAGGGAAGGTAGGTTGTATTGTTTTAGCTGGAGGCGATGGAAGTCGCCTTGGCTGGTCTGGACCTAAAGGAACGTTTCCCTTATCTCTTGTAAAACAAAAAAACCTGTTTCAAATTCTTTCAGAAAGAGTCGATGCAGCCTCTAAGCACTTCTGCCAAGAGCTAAAAGTGGCTGTCATGACTTCCCCACACAATGAACTGGTAACACAAGATGCGCTGCCCAAGCACTTTCACTTCTTCTCTCAAAACCTCGTTCCCTTGCTCGATATGGAAGAAAATGTCTTGGATGAAGCAAGGCCGAATGGCAATGGTGAAGTGCTCAAATGCTTCTACGAATCGGGCCTCTTTGCTGAGTGGAAAAATGCGGGGATTACTCTTGTGCAGGTGATCCTTGTGGATAACCCCCTTGCGGAGCCCTTCGACCCCAACCAAGTGGGTGCGCATGCAAGACTTGATGCGGAAGTAAGCGTAAAGGCTGTAAAGAAAAACAGTCCCAACGAGAATGTTGGAGTCATAGGAAAAAAAGAGGGAAAACTTTGCATCGTCGAGTATAGCGAGTCTCCACCTAAAGACTGGAATCTTGCCAATACAAGTCTCTTTTGTTTTAGTATGGACTTCATTGAAAAAGTCAAAGATGTCGAACTTCCTTTGCACGTCGTTAAGAAGTTTCTCCAAAGCAGGCCAGTACTCAAGAGAGAGACATTTATTTTTGATTTGCTTCGCTACGCAAGTAAAGCCGAGGTGATTCTTTACCCAAGACACGAGACGTTTGCCCCTCTCAAAAACAGAGACGATGTAGGTCCTGTGCAAAGAGCCCTTCTTGAAAGAGACAAGAGTGCGTTCTTACAGTTGACAGGTACCAAGCCTGAAGATGGAATTTTTGAGCTTGATGCTAGCTTCCATTATCCCACAGAAGCGATCAAGCAGAAGTGGCAGGGGTGCGAGCTGCCTAAGAATTCTTATATCGAGCCTTAAGAAAGAACCTTGCTAAAAGTTCTACATGTTGCAAAGTGCTACTAGTTCTTTTAGAGCTGTCAGCTCGAATATTACGATAAGATCGCTGAATTCAAATTTTACGTTAGATACTAGCCTCTTGATGTTCAGCGGAATTAGTGTTATCGTGAGGGGATGAAAGTAGCATACCTTGGAGCGGGAACTTGGGGCTTTGCCCTAGCCGCCTTATTAGCTGCAAATGGACACGATGTCTTTCTTTGGACATCGAGGCCTGAGTTTGCAGATCTTTTGAATAAAACACGTCAGCATCCGAAACTGCCCAAGTGTGAAGTGGATGAAAAACTCCGTTTTACGAGTAGTTTAAGTGAAGCTCTTGATGGGGCAGACTATGTGGTCGAATCAGTTTCTTCAGGTGGAATCCGTCCTGTTTTGGAAAAAGTGATGGAGCTTGGTGGAATCGATTGCCCACTTGTTGTCACATCGAAAGGGATTGAGCAGAATACAGGTCTTCTTTTGCCGGAGGTAGCTCGCGCTGTCTTAGGAGAAAAGAGCCGAGTAGGCTGTCTTAGCGGCCCAAGCCATGCAGAAGAGGTGATTCGTAAGCTGCCAACCTCGATTGTTTCTTCTTCCTATGACAAAGAGCTCATGTTTGAGATTCGAGACTTGTTTAGTACTCTACATTTCCGTGTTTATCCCAATGCAGACATCAATGGTGTAGCCTTTGGTGGATCGATGAAAAATATCATGGCGATCGCATGTGGAATTTCTGATGGTTTGGGATTTGGAGACAATACAAAGGCAGCTCTTATGACACGGGGGCTGCATGAGATCAGGAAGCTATCAACGACGAAAGGGTGTCATCCAGAGACTCTCAACGGCCTTGCTGGGATGGGAGATCTATGTGTGACCTGCCTTTCAACTCTTTCACGCAACTATACCTTCGGGCGCAAATTAGCAGAGGGGATGACAGCAGAAGAGGCGCAAGAATCTATCGGCATGGTAGTCGAAGGTGTGTATACCTGCGTTTCTGCAAGGCAATTAGGGCGTAAGCACAATGTGCAGGTTCCGATCACTGAAGGGGTCTATGCGATTCTTTATGATGGCTTAAGTCCACTTGACGCAGTGCAGACGCTACTTCAAAGAGCGATTAAGGAAGAGCATCTATGAGAGGTTTGCCCGTTGTTTCTGCAGAGGAGATGAAGCGCTTAGAGAAAGACGCTTTTGAAGCAGGTGAGAGCGAGCAAGGGTTTATGGAGCGCGCAGGCGAGGGGATCGCAAGCGTTCTTATTGCTAACACAAATGTTGCTGAAGAGGTCCTTCTTCTCATCGGCAAGGGCAATAATGGGGGGGACGCATTTGTTGCAGGCGAAACTCTTCTCAAAAGAGGCTTTTCTGTTACAGCGTATTGTTTATACCCCATTGAAGAGTGCTCTTCTCTTTCTCAAATCATGCATAGGCGTTTCAAAAAGGCGGGTGGTAAGTTTACCGATGTGCTGACCTTCCCAGAAGAGGGCATCATAGTTGATGGTCTTGTAGGGACGGGGTTTCAGGGAGCTGCGGAAGGTGTGCTTGCTGAAACAATCGATGATGTAAACGACTCGGGTCTTCCCATCTTTGCAATCGATATCCCTTCTGGTTTACATGTGGAAACAGGTAAAGTTGAAACGTCTGCCATACAAGCGGATACAACTATTTTTCTTGGGCTTCCCAAAATAGGCTTTTTTTTAGGAGAGGGTTGGAACCATGTAGGCAATCTTGTCCATGTAGATTTTGGACTTCCAGAAAAGTTTGTCGAAGATGCCGATCCAATTGCAGCTCTTTTGTCAGAAGAAGAAGCGGCCTTTTCTCTTCCCGAAATCAAAAGAAATAGACACAAATACGAAGCTGGGTATGTGCTGGCCGTAGCTGGCTCTCCTGGGATGCCAGGTGCAGCTCTTATGAGTTGTCTTGCGACTCTTAAATCTGGTGCTGGAATCGTTCGCCTATTCTATCCAGAAGGTATGAAAGATGAGCTTGCAACAGCTCCTTACGAGCTTATCAAAGAGGGGTGGGATCTTAAAGATGATACACGTATCTTCGAAGAGGCTAATAGAGCAAAAGCATTTATTATAGGGCCAGGGATAGGAAGGTCGAAAGAGATGGAAGCTGCTGTAAAGACGCTTCTGGCAAGAATAACGCTTCCCTGCATTCTCGATGCTGATGCGCTCTACTTTCTTGCAGAGCATAAAGAGATGACACTGCCAGAAAAAGTTATCTTAACTCCCCACCATCAAGAGATGAAGCGGATCCTTGGGGCTGAACCTACGTTTGAGAGGTGCCAGGATTTCGCAAAGAAAAAACATCTTACTATTGTTTTAAAGGGAGCCCCGACGGTGGTTTTTCATCCTTATTCTGATCCGTTGATCGTTGCACATGGCGACCCTGGTATGGCAACTGCAGGTACAGGAGATGTGTTAACAGGCGTGATCGCAGCGTTTGTGGCGCAAGGGCTAAAAATGCGCGATGCTGCAGCTCTAGGCGCACTTCTTCATGGTTTGGCAGGTGAGATCGCAGCTGAAGAGGAGACTTCTTATGGAGTCATAGCAACCGACCTTGTCCATGCATTATCTGAAGCTATTCATAATCTGCAATCCTACTTGTAAAAATATCCTCTTATCCTCTAAAAACTCTAGATGAGTCTTCTAACTCATCTCAAGGAGGAAATATGTGGAAGAAATTCGTAATGTTGTTTTTGGTAGGTGCTCCTCTCTTGCTTAGTGGGTATGAGACAACACCTGTTTTTGTGGATTATAGCCAAGTTTATCCGTCCTGTGGGGGCAGGCATCCTCATTGGAAAACAGGGGTGCAAGCTTTCAATGGAGCCCCAGAAATGGCCTCATTTTTTTCCTATCTAAAAAAGGTATATTCTATTGATGCGGCTGTTGAAACAGGGACTTGTCTTGGGAACACTACAGCTTGTCTATCCGCTTTATTTGATACTGTCTTTACGATCGAGATAGATGAGCAAAGGTGTCAGAAAACAGCTCATGACTTGAAAGAGCTGTCCAACGTCTATTGTCTGCTGGGCAACTCTGGAAAGGTTTTAGAAGACATACTGCCTGGGTTGCAGGCAAGGACCGTTTTGTTCTATCTGGATGCACACTGGGATAGTTACTGGCCTTTGAGAGACGAACTTGAGCAGATTAGCAAAACCCATAAAGACAATTGCGTTGTGGTCATAGACGATTGCAAAGTGCCTGGTCGAAAAGACATCCCTTTTGATAAGTACGGCGAACATGAGTGCTCATACGAATATGTAAAAAATCAGTTAGCGAAAGTATTCACAGAATATGAGGTCTTTTACATCATCCCGAAGCATAACAATTCAAGAGCAAAACTTGTGGTGGTTCCCAAAAGATGAATAAGCTCTTTGCTCTTCTTGTGGCGTTCTTATTGTCCAATGGTCTCTATTCTGTAGAGCTTCCTTTGCGCTACAGAACCGAGTCAGGCCAGCCATATGTCAATTCCATTGAAGTGGACGCCGATAAGGTTGCTGTCATTGTTTGTGATATGTGGAATATGCATCCATGTAAGGAACTTGCTGACCGAAGTCCTAGTCTGGCTAAAGAGATCAATGCCTTCATCAGGCAAGCTAGATCTTTAGGTATGCATATCATCCACGCGCCAAGTGCTACGATGCAGTATTATGGTGACTGTGAACAACGCAAGAAAATGGTCGGTTATCTAAATGCTTCATCTAGGAGTTATGAATCACAGAATTTTTCACGCCGTAGGCTTCTTCCACTCGGACATTTTACATGCAGGTGTAAGACCGGGGGCGATTTTGAGAATGGTGCATACAGTTGTGATGAGAGTTTTTCTGGGATAGAAAAAGACCTCTCAAATTGGAAGCAATCTAGATACATCACAATCGAAGATGGGGATTATATTTCAGATGATGGGAAGGAAATCAGGCAACTTTTTTGGAATAAGGGGATTCAGCATTTTTTTATTGTTGGTGTCCACTCCAATATGTGTCTGATTGCACGCTCCTTTGGAGTATTTGAAATGCAAGGTGCGGGTTTTTTCCCGATTGTTGTGAGAGATCTTGTAGATGCAGCTTATACTCCTGACATAGATCCTTACGTGAGCGTAGATAGAGCAAACGAGCTGATGACCGAATGGTTTGAAAAACATGTCTGCCCGACGATCTCGTTCGAAGAATTACCAAAAAGCGATACTGTAGAAGAGGACTAGGGACTCTTCTCCAGGGTTTTTAAATCCGAGTTTTGCGTTTGAGATATGGTAGAACTGCAGGCCAAGCCTGTGGCAGTTACGAAATATCCCAGCAAGTGCGATTGAAGAGCGAAACTCCAGAGGATACCCCAATTCTTTCCCTCCATTTTTTAAGTAGAGACCAGGTGCAAAACTTGGTGTTAGAACGAAGTATTTTCCCAGAAAAATATCGTAAGCGGCTCCGAAGCAGAAATAGGTAGAGCCTTTCTCTGTGACCATGAAACCTGCAATAGGCTGAATGCCATGCCAGCTGGCGCTCCACTGATACTCTACTTGGAACTGGAGCATCCGCTCTTTAGGGCGGATGGTATCAAATGTTCCAGCTCCGATAGAGAGTAGGCCCGCACGATCACAACAGCTAGGATTGCAGTTTGCTCGCAGCAAAACAGGAACTAGAAGGAAAAGGAGAAGGTACTTAGTGCGCATGGGGCATTTGCCAGTAGGGGTGGGAGGGGTCTTTCTCGTAGCAACCGGAGATTTCATTGTAGATGCGTGCAGGGGCGAGATTCTCCCCATAGAAATTCTGGAGATATTTTTCTACGTTCCCAGGGACAGGAACCTCGATCCCTTCAAAAGTTGCTTTTTTAAGAGGGAAAACGAAGTCAAAGGAGATGGGTTTTACGTATCGCTTTTCGCTGTTGACCCATGACGTTGGAAGGAAGATATTGAACTCGTTAGAAAGAATTGTATGCACTTGGCCTTTCTCTTCATCGATTGCGAAGTTGTAGATGTCGATCATGCCACCAGACTCACATACGTAGACCTTGAGATAGGTCTCGGGACGAGCGCGTGATGACCAGTCCTGAACAACACATTGTTTTGGGTCTAGATCTTGTAGTGCATTTTTTACGTTATGGAAATCCGTGCTTAAAATAGCGATGTCTATGTCCCAGTCCCCAGGGATGGATCCACCGTACTGGTAGCACCCTAAGCAAGAGCCGCAATCGACCCAGAAGGGGATTTCATGTTTTGATAAGATCGCAACGATCGACTCAAGTGCGTCAGTGTCAGATTTGAGTCTGTTTTCGGTATTGGGTTGGCGCTTCCACTTAGGGGGGGCTATATGCTCGGCGTCGCGGTAGTCTTCCACTTGCATGCCAATAGACTGGTAGTAGTTGAGATTAGAATGAATGGCTCTTGAGTGAACGGCACTATAGAGCTTTTCAGAGCGTTCGCGTGTTTCAGAGAAGAGGTAAGAGGCGCTTTTGAGTGCTCCTCCTACGACGATACTGAAGGGGAGTGCTGTTGCAGATGCTGCTGCTTTAATAAAAAAATGGTTGTCATAGTCGAAGCGTCGCTCTAACTGGTAAGTGCCATCATCGAGGAGGATAGCGTTTTTCCCATCAAAAAAATACTGGACAGGAGCAAGAGCTGTATTGGCTAATTTTTCTATACCGTGTGCATCATCTGCTGCTGTATTCCATAGAACACTTGAGATGAGGAGGTGATAAAAAAAGACAAGGGGCATCCCGAGCTTGTAGATGATCCAGGAATTTCTCTCTAAGATGGAAGTAAGCATGGAGTGAAATATAGCAGGTCGATCATTTTGAAACAAACATAGAGCTATACCAATGCAGGAATTGCTCTAATCCGTCTTCCAGAGATGTTTTTGGAGAAAAACTTAGCTGTTCTTGTGCTTTACAGATATCTGCATAGGTGATTTGAATCTCACCGGGTTGCATGGGGAGTAGTTCAACTTGGGCCTTTTTTCCAAGAAATTTTTCGATGAGGTATACCATTTTTTTTAACTCTTCGGGCTTGTTATTCCCTAAGTTGAAAATCTCAAAACTGGCCTCAAGGTCGATTGCAGAAACAATCCCAGATACGATGTCGTCGATATAGGTGAAATCTCTTTGCATATTTCCTTGATTGAAGAGGCGGATGGGTTTTCCCTCTTCAATCGCTTTTGCGAAGGAGAAGTAAGCCATATCGGGTCTACCCCAAGGGCCATAAACGGTAAAGAAGCGTAAACCTGTTATCGCGATACCATACAGATGGTGGTAAGAATAGGCCATCAGCTCGTTGCTTTTTTTAGTCGCTCCATAAAAATTGGCAGGTTGATCGGTTGGGTCAGATTCTGCAAAAGGAATTTTTTTATTAAGGCCGTAAACTGATGAGGAAGAAGCAAATGTGCATTTGATGTGGGGGTGGTGGCGCAAGACTTCAAGGATATGGAAAAAGCCGTTGGAGTTGGTCTCTTGGTACTTTTCTGGATGGGTGATGCTATAGCGTACTCCAGCTTGCGCCGCTAAGTGCACAAGGTGAGTGGTTTCGTGTTCTTGGACAAGCGTTTCCAATGCCGCTTGGTCGGAGATGTCGCACTCGATTACGGGGATATTTTTTTCAGACAAAAGACGTGCTCTCTCTCTTTTGAGTGCGGGATCGTAGTAGGCGTTAAAATTGTCACAGCCGACTACAACATCGCCACGCTTTTGCAGGCTTTGTGCGAGATGAAACCCAATGAAACCGGCGATTCCGGTGATAAAGATCCGTTTGCGTGAATTCCCCATGGCCTATAGTATAGATCTATGCGTCTTAGCGAAAAAGCAAAAAAAATTCTTGTGTCAGGTGGTGGCGGATTTGTTGGATCACATCTCTGTGAAAAGCTTGTATATGCTGGGCATGAAGTCACTTGTGTTGATAATTTCTATACAGGTGACAGGCAAAATATAGCTCACCTTGCACCTTATGCTAATTTTCAATGCATAGAGCAGGATATTTGCGAGCCATTTTCAATAGAAGTGGATGAGATTTACAATTTGGCTTGCCCAGCTTCTCCAGTCCATTATCAAAGGGATCCTCTTTTCACAACGCGTACTTGTGTGATTGGCGCACTGAACATGCTCGAGCTTGCTCGTGAAAATCAGGCGAAAATCTTGCAGGCTTCTACAAGTGAAGTTTATGGAGATCCAAGCGTACACCCTCAGCCAGAAAGCTACCGAGGGAACGTGAATTCCATTGGTCTCAGATCTTGCTATGATGAGGGGAAACGCTGCGCAGAAACTCTTTTCTTCGACTATAAAAGAATGTACGGTCTCGATATCAAGGTAGCTCGTATCTTCAACACTTATGGACCTAGGATGCAGGAAAACGATGGTCGAGTTATCTCAAACTTTATTGTGCAGGCTCTAAGGAATGAGCCCCTCACGATCTATGGAAAAGGAGAGCAGACGCGGTCTTTTGGTTATGTAGATGACCTTGTTAATGGTCTTATTCTTTTGATGGAGAGTCCTCATGCAGGACCTTTGAACTTAGGTAATCCCAATGAATATAGTATCGAAGAACTTGCGCGGCTTATTTTGCAAATGACAGGGTCGAGCTCAAACTTAGTCCATAAGCCTCTTCCAGAAGATGACCCTAAGTTGCGTTGTCCAGATATTACTCTAGCTAAAGAGCTTCTTAGTTGGGAACCAACGATTGCGATAAAAAAGGGGCTCGAAAAAACCATTTCCTATTTCGCCTCAGCTGTGTTTTCTGATTAATTGGGTATTCAATCTTTCCCTAAAATCGCAAGTTTTTGTTAAGATTATTTTTTTACAAAGAACAGGAGGAGCTCTCATGAAAAATTTCTTAAGGGGAATCGTTGCAGCTATTTTGCTTTGCAGCACAGCGCTTGTAGCTGAGCCATTTGTTGGTAGGTGTGTGCAGGCTGATTTAGAAGTCGTATATAGCCTCGATAGAGGACAGTGGATTATGCGCCTTGGTGATGGTTCTTGTTGGAAACTTCAACCGCTTAGGGCTAAGAGAAAGCAGAGTTGGCATGAGTGGTGGAATAAAACAGAGCCGAAAGAATGGGAGCTTTCAGAGGAGTTCTTTTTCCAACCACAATATTGGGAAGACACCGATAAGATTCAGGTCTATGAGGCAAAAGACGCTCTTTTCCCGAACTGTCGACATTTGCTAGTGAATCAGCGCACAAGAGAAAAAGTATTTGCAGAGTTGATTCCTCATGGAGCAGAATTTGTTCCTACAGAAGACTATGCAAGAAAGGTAGCAAGAAGTAATCCCACAGTGAACTCTACTGTTATGCAAGCCTATGCTGCTATGGGAGATTTTATTATTCTCGAAGATCAGTCTATTTGGAAACTGCATTGCATTCGGTCAAAAGAAGGTTCTTGGGTTAACTGGTGGAATGGAGATGTTGTTGGGGAGCCTGATCAGGCCTTCCTTTCAGAGATTTGGGATTGGAAACACAAAGATAAAGTGCGAGCATATCCTGTGCAGTTCAGAGATGAGCAGCTTTATAAGAAGTACAAAACACCAAACCCACAAGATCAGATTGTTCTAATGGAGAACGTTACTCGTGGAAAAATGGTATATGCAAGTCCCGTTCAGACTTTCCAGTTTGTGCACGCTTTACAAAAGCAGAATGAGATAGCACGTAAGCAATCTTATGCTAATGGGTACAAAGCGGGCCAGGAGGATAAGGTCAAGTAGAGCATAGGAAGTTATCCGTGCTAACATAGGGTTCGTTGGGGTTTCCCGGCGGACCTTTATTTTTAGAGAAGTATCTTCTATGCTTCGTGTCACAACCATTCGAGGGAAAGCGATTATGAGAAAATTTCTGTGTGTCTTGCTCTGCATGATAGCTGTGCAGACTCCAACTTTTGCAAAAGAAGAATCGACTAGCTCCTTACAAGAGCTCTTTCCAGCTGTTGTAACGATTGTAAATAAGGAAGATTTCGTTGATCAGTTGTACGAGAATGTAGATCCAGAAAGTTTTTACGAGTATCTCCGCCCTTTTTACGAGTGGTATTTCCCAACAGAATACTCTAGAGGATCAGGCTTTATCATCAGCTCTGATGGCTACATTGTAACAAATGCACATGTAATTGAAGATGCTACAGAAACAATGGTTGTATTAGAGTCAGATGAGAAAAGAGTCTACAAGGCATCCGTTGTAGGGATGGATCTTCGCACAGATATCGCTGTTCTAAAAATTGAAAATCCAGAAGAGAGAGAGTTTCCTTACGTGAGCTTTGGAGATTCAGATAGTGTTTTGCCTGGAGATTCTGTTATTATGATCGGTACACCGAAGGGGCTTTTGTCCACCCTTACAAAAGGGATAGTTAGTGCAGTAGAGCGCTCAAGTCAATATGCAAATCAGGTAGAAGGCTACATACAGATCGATTCTGCAGTAAATTCTGGGAACTCTGGGGGGCCTCTTTTTAATGAAAGAAATGAAGTAATAGGCGTTGTATCCTGGACGCGGCGTGATACTGAAGGCCTGGGATTTGCGATTCCAACCAACACTGCAAAAAATATTGCCGATCAAATTATCTCGAACAGAAGAGCTACTCAGGGCTTTCTAGGAATAAAGATGGATCGTGATGAGGAAGTTGTTCTCGATGTTTTCCACTTCGACCGTAATAGAGGAGCGGAAATTGTCTCCATTATTGAAAATTCTCCAGCAGAGAAAGGGGAGCTGCAGGTTGGAGATCGCATTGTTAAGATGGATGGAAAGACGATTCTCTCACCTCAAATGCTCAAGGATCGAGTGTGTGTACTAGCACCTGATACGAAAATCGAACTTGTAGTGGAGCGAGATGGGGAAACGATTGAGTTGTCTATCGAGTTAGGTGATGAAGAGCTCTCAGAGATGTATTCTTGGCTTCCCTATTACCTGCCAAGCTGGATTATTTAGAGAAGCGGATACGGTAAATGTCCTCTAACTGATCGGTACTTGAGATACAGCAGTCGAGGTCTTTTAGTGATCCTGTGGCGATGTCGTAGACCCATCCGTGTATCCAGAGAGGCTGCTTGCGTGCCCAAGCGCCTTGAACGATCGTTGTGTGGCAGATATTGAGGACTTGTTGCATCACATTAAGTTCTACGAGGCGGTTATAGCGCGCTGTCTGATCGGAGATCTGTTCTAACTCATCTTTGAAGCGGGTGTAGACATCCCGGATATTGCGTAGCCAGTTGTCTACAAGTCCCAATTGATTATCTTCCATAGCAGCTTTTACGCCGCCGCATCCGTAGTGTCCACAGACAATTACGTGGTCCACTTTCAAGAAATCAACTGCATATTCTAAAACAGAAAGGCAATTGAAATCTGTGTGAGGAAATAGGTTGGCAACGTTGCGGTGTACAAAAAGCTGGCCAGCCTCTAAACCGACGATTTCATTAGCTGGGACTCTGCTGTCAGAGCACCCGACCCACAAGTAGGAAGGATCTTGTGCTTCTGCCATATGCTCAAAGTATTTCGGGTTCTTGCCAATTTTACTTGCGACCCAGTCCTGATTGTTTTGAAAAAGAATTCGAAGTTTTTTCATGCTGTTCATCTTATTCTACTTCGAGTTTTGAAGAAAGAATATTTCTATTTTTGATCACAGTACTCGAGATAGAAGTCATGAATCTTTGCGTAGTTTTTTAGGTATAGGTCGACGAGTTCTTGGTCTACGCGTTCTCGGAGTTGTTCTACCGTATAGGCGTCATCTAAATCAAAAAAATAATATCTGCCGTTACGCTTCCCAAGGTTTATCCTCTTTATAGTGTCTGCAACTAAGTACCCGGTTGTGTCAAAGATCTCTGCGAACTTGTGCAAGAATAGGGTGAGTTCTTTTGGCTGCTTGATCTGGTAGTTAAGTGCTTCTGTATGAGGGGAGGGAGTAAAATCTACTCCGGGGACTAGGGGCTCACACTTACTTGTAATATAGCCGCGGCATAGATTTTCTATATCAAAAATCAGAGCTGTAAGCGGGGCTATCTCGCGAAATATGCCCTTTTCGTACAGCGTGTAAAAGTGGGAGCATCTTTCAGAATCTTCTCCCCAAATTTTACAGTAGAAATCTTCGTTGTAATAGACCGAATGACGCTCTGTCGTATATAAATGATTCCAGTCCCAGCTTTCCACCTCTTCAAGAGCGTAGAAGCAAACCTCGTTGGCAAGACAGTTGATAGTCCAAATACCTAGAAAGAAAAAGAGCTTTCTGAGTCTCTGAAGAGAGGTCATAGTAAAGAGCCTTATTTGTTCCAAAGGGCAGATGGACAGTTCTCAATCACAGTATTCAAGGTAGAAGGCACGGATGCCAGCATAATTTTTCAGGTGGAGATCAACTTGTTTTTGGCTCATACGGGCGCGGAGCTGCTTGATTGTATAGATGTCATCCAGATCGATGAGGTAATACCGATCTCCATATTTTCCGAAGTTTACTCTTCTTGTGATATCGCTGAATATGTATCCGGTCGCCTCAAAAATCTCTACGAACTTATGCAAGAATAGGGTGAATGCTTTTGGATTCTTGACTTGGCTGTAGGGCATTCTCATGTCTCTACAGGTGAAATCTACGTCAGGGACTAGGGGGGCGCATTTCTTTGTAATGTAGCCGCGGCATAGATTTTCCTCATCAAAAATCAGCGCTGTGAGGGGGGCTATCTCATGAAATATTCTCTCTTCGTACAGCGTATAAAAGTGGGAACATCTATCTGGATCTTTTCCCCAAATTTTACAGTAGAAGTCCTCGTTAAAATAGACCGAATGACGTTCCGAGGTAGATTCGAGACTCCATTCCCAGTTTTCTACTTCTTCGAGGGTGTAGAAGCACACTTCGCTAGCAAAAGAGCTGACTGTCCACAGAAGGAGAAGGAGCTTGGCAGGTCCTTTAAGACAGTCCATAGTAAAGGGCTCCGGCTGTGATGACGACGATACGGAAGGCGATGATATAGGGAGCAAGGTTGGCATCTCGGTACTTATGTGCGAGCGCTGGAGAGATGACGCTGCCAAAGGCGCTTAGGAAAAGATGGCTCGATCTTTCGAAGATGAAGTGTTTGGTTGCTTTGAAAGTGGGGGATCGATAGTTCAGGGTACATAGAGCGTGAAGAAGGCCAAAGGTGACAGAGATAATAGCAAAGGGAAGAGCTGTTATGTTGACGATCATATCGCAGAGGTAGAAGAAGCGTGCTGGAACCGTATGAGCCCAAGATTGAGCTTGTTTTTTTGCATGCCATAGTTCCCATGACTGCGCTGTATGGATATTTGCAGAGTTGTAAAATGCATTTATCATGTTCTAAAGGCTATGTGAATGCTTGATTTCTCGCCACTTTTTGATTAGATTAGCAGCGATGGGGGCCCCTTGCTTTCCAGCTGTTCCAAATCGTGAGTAGACGACAACAACCAGTTCTGGTTCTTGCATTGTTTCATCTTCGAATCCAATACATCCAAACCAGACATGTTTTTCCATATTCGCACGAGATTCAGCATCGATAGACTGTTTATAAAGGATCTCTGCAGTTCCTGTTTTACCAGCCATTTGTGAATGGATTTCTCGGTAGGCTTTTAGGGCATTTTTATCGTGGAAAGAGGACCGAATTTTTGAAAGACGTGCGGATCCTTTTTCGCCATTTATTGTTTGTTGCATTCCTTTTAGCAGCTTTGCACGTACTTCATCAGGTAAAAAGAGAGTATCCTTCACCTCGGGCTCCCAAAATGTGATATTGCCCTCTTCGCTTGCTGTGAATTTGGCGATTTGCGGCTTGAGGATTTTTCCTCCATTGGCAATAGCTGAGAGCATGACTGCTGTTTGAAGAGGTGTTGTTACGAGTGAGTGTTGTCCTATTGCAAAAGCATAGAGACCTGTTTTGTTATGGACGATGTCATCGGGCAAAGCTCCCTTGTACTCGCCGGGAAGATCTATACCAGTTTTGTTGCCTAGGCCGAACTCCATTGCAGTATCAAGCAAGGTGCCTGGGCTTTCTAATACATCTCCGGCAAGTATAGAAAAGTAGATATTACTGGTTCTTTCAATTGCCTTTACAACATCCAGTTTTCCAATTTGTGGATAGGCTCGGGGGAGTCGTCCACCTTTATAGAGTCGCTTGATCGGATCTCCATTAGAAAGAAATCCTAAGACTTGTGTGTTACTTCCAGGTTTTGCTGTCCACTGCATATCATCTGTCAGTGTGAGAGGGTTAAGATCCTCTGCTCCCTTGATATATTGTTGTCGCAGTCCAGCGTAAGCTGGGACGAGTTTAAAGATCGACCCCATGGGACTTGCTTGTCGAAAGGCTTGTGAGCGCCCCATTCCAAACCCCGTGTAGGGGTAGAACGCTGCTGCTAGGTGTTTTTCGTAATGGGTACCATCTTTTTTTCGCAAGCTTCGGTATTTACCGGTAAGTGGTTGATCAAGATCATCAAACGAGCGAAGAGCTTGCAGGTAGGCAAACTGATCCTCTTTTTCGAGGGTCAGGAGAAGCTCTTTAAGCAAGTCTAGCATCGGATCCACCTGGCCTTCTCGCAGCTCTAAGACTTCACTCGCGTAAGGGATCGTATTACTTTCTAAGACGAATGCGTGGACAAAATGCCAACGCATATTCTTCCAGAACTGGGTAAACATTTCTCGCTCCTTTTTCTCCAGATATTCAGTGTAGGGGCGAGCGTAGCTCCGTTTTGCCTTTTCCAGGCGGCGTTTATTTCGAAGGAAAGATTTGAAATGCGTTTCACGCCATTGTTTGAAGTCTGTATCGTGATACGTTTTTCGGACGAGCTCTTTTAAAGGGTTGAGATGGCGGGCAAGCGTTTGAGAAAAGAGGCGAAAATCAGCAATTGTTTGATCTTCAACGTGCTTGAGAAGAGAAGGGGAGAAGCACTCCTTTTTTGCGACCATTTGCGCAAGGTCTAGCACGAGTTGCTTATCTCTCTTATTTGGGATGTGAGAAAGCCAGAGAGCTTGTTCTTCTGGGTTTTCTTGGATGTGGAATGCTTTCCCTATCGTATCAAGCGCTAGAATACTATCTCGAAGAGGGCCTTTTTTTGGCAGAATGGTGTCGAGGTAGACCTCCCAGGTCAAGGGGAGTTCATCAATGAAAAATTCTCCATTAGCAAAACGCTCGCGTTGCATCGGACGTTTCCCATCCCAGATTTCTCCGATATAGGACTCGCTTTCCAGCCACTGAATAATCGATGCGCGTTTTCCCTGTCGTTTTTCAAAGCTCTTCGCAGGCACAAGATCGTTGGGGTTAAAGCGAGGATAAGAGGCTAAAGCCAAAATTTCTCCCGTTTTAGGGTGCATAGCAACGATGGCTCCTCCTCTTTGCCATGGAGTGCGCCGGTCAGACCCCTTGTCTCTTTCATCTTGCAATTGTTCGTACTTTGTAAGAAGGACTTCTGCTTCTTTTTGAAGCTCTGAAGAAAGACTTAAAATAAGCCGACTTCCAGCAATAGCAGGCCTGCCTCCAGGAAGAGCAGAAAGAGTATTTCCCTTGATGTCGATCTCATATATTTTTTTACCAAAGCGACCACGCAGCTGTTCATCGAAGGTTGCTTCAACGCCTGTTTTACCTACTTGATCATTGATTGTATAAGCCTTCTCTTCGAGCTCTTGCAGTCTGTTTTGGACCTCTTGCGGGGTGGAGAATCCTTGTGGCAGAAAGATAGCTTCTTCGGATTCATGCTTGGAAAGATAGAGTTGCAGCTCTTCGATCTCTTGTGCAATGCGCAAATATTCTTTTTGCCCAATTGCTCCCATATATCCGATTACATCGCAGGCTAACTTGCCCTGTGGATAGACCCGCTTCACAGTCCTTTGCATTAGAATGCCGAGCCAATCTTTTTCTTGCATTTTTAGCTTATAGAAGAGTTCTTCGGAGATGTCCTCCTTTAGAACAAACGGTGTATGAGGAAACAGACATGCTTTCCCATAGATTGTATCTTCAATTTCTTGCGGGTCCATATCCAGCTCTTGAGCTAAAAAATGAGAGAGTTTTTCGACGTGCTCGCGTCTTGCCATTACCCGCCTTTTTTTGCCGCTTTCGTCCCTGTTTCGGACAACTCGGGGGATTTGACGAATGTCTGCGTAGCAAATGGCCGCATTGTATTGCATTTTATTGATTGCAAGAGGGACATTGAATCGATCACGGATACTTCCTCGATCGACCTGCTCTACTATACAACGCCTTTGCGGTTTACGTGACTCTTCATAGTAGGCATCATGTTGGACCACACTTAAGTACCAAACTCGAGCCAAAATGACCAGTAAGCTTGCCAAGAAAATTTTTAAGATAAGATTTATCTGTAGTGGAATATTTGGCGTTTTCATCCAGTGGGCCGTTTTAGCTCAACTTTTACCATTTTTCTTGGAAAAAAAGAAAGAATTGAGTAAAACTGTCTGTCTAACGCGCCTGTAGTTCAATGGTAGAACCGTAGCCTTCCAAGCTACTAGCGTCAGTTCGATTCTGACCAGGCGCTTTCTCTACGCAAAATATGTGTGGGAAATCCAAATTTTGAATATAAACCAAGACCGAAATCCTCCTATTTTAAGGGGGATGCCGTCGTCAAAAAACAAAGGGACAAGGCTTGGCTAAGAAAGCTATTACAATTAAAGATCTACTTGAAAGTGGCGCTCACTTCGGGCACCAGAAGCACCGTTGGAACCCTAAAATGAAGAGTTTCATTTTTGAGGAACGCAACGGAATCTACGTCATAGACCTCGCAAAAACCATGCAGCAGATCCGTAACGGACTTGCAGTTGTGCGCGAGACTGTGAAACAACGCAAATCAATTCTTTTCGTTGGAACAAAAAAACAGGCAAAGACTGTTATCCGTGAATGCGCAGAAGATGCGGGTGAGTTTTATATTTGTGAGCGCTGGTTAGGAGGAATGTTGACTAACCTGCCTACGATTCGCAAATCTGTTAAATCACTAGAGAGAATTGAGAAGCAGCTGGCATCTGATGGCGAAGGGTTCACTAAAAAAGAACTTTCGCTCATGAGCAAATCTCAAGTGAAACTAGACCGCAACTTGTCGGGCATTCGTGCAATGCGCAAAGCTCCTGGCCTTGTTATTCTAGTGGACCCTTCTCGCGAGCATATCGCAGTGAAAGAAGCTAGAAAATTAGGCATTCCTATTCTTGCACTTGTGGATACTAACTGTGATCCTGAGCCGATTGACTACGTGATTGCTTGTAACGACGATGCCTTGAAAAGTATCAAGCTTGTTCTAGGCTCACTTACTCAAGAAATCATCGACCAGAAAAATGAGATGAATATTAGCAAAGAGACAGAAAAAGAACCGGGTGGAGAGCAAGGGATAGATGTTGCTGAAGAAGTAGTGTCCAAATCTTCTGATAAAACAGAAGGAGGTTCAAAATGAGCAATGTTACACCACAACTGATCAAAGCTTTGCGTGAGCGCACAGGCGTTGGAATGGGCAAATGTAAAGTTGCTCTTGAAGAGGCTGGTGGAGACCTTGAAAAGGCTATTGAAAATCTACGTAAAGCTGGGCTGGCTTCTGCTGTGAAAAGAGCGGGGCGTGAGGCTAACGAAGGGCTCATTGGTATTGGAGAAAGCGATAAAGCGATTGCGCTTGTCGAGGTCAACTCAGAGACTGATTTTGTTGCACAAAATGAGAAATTTAGACAATTTCTCAAAGACGTAGCGACTGAAGCTGCTGAATTGCAGCCAGAATCCATCGATGCATTTCTAGCACAAAAGTGTAAACACGACCCGTCTTTGACAATCGATGAATACCGTGCTCTTATTGTACAGAGCTTGGGTGAAAATATTCAGATCAAAAGAGTAAAAATCTTTCCAAAAAGCAGTGATCTCTCTGTAGGTGTTTACTCGCACATGGGCGGAAAAATCGCAACAGCTGTTGAGATGTCTGGTGGCAGTGGTAATGAGGCTCTAGCGCGTGATATAGCAATGCACATCGCTGCCGAGTCTCCTAGCTATTTACAGCCAGAAGATGTTCCTAGCGAAGTCAAAGAGAAAGAGAAGGAAATCGGTCGTAGCCAAGTTCAGGGCAAACCTGAGAACATCATCGAAAAAATTCTAGAAGGGAAGCTAAAAGCGTTCTTTGACCAAGTTTGTCTGCTCAATCAAAAGTATGTCAAAGATAGCTCCACGACGATTCAGGAGCTCTTGGAAAAAGAGTCCAAGACCGCAGGAAAAACCTTTGGAGTTAAGTGCTTCTTGAGGTGGCAAGTAGGAGAATAGTCCATGGCAGCTCAGCAGTACAAACGCGTAGTCCTGAAACTTTCCGGAGAAGCACTAAGTGGTAACGGATTTGGGATGGAGCACACCGCTTGTGAACATATCGCAAAATCTGTCAAAGAAGTTTGTGATCTAGGTTTGGAAGTAGGACTTGTTGTTGGAGGCGGAAATATCTTCCGCGGAAGACAAGCTGCTGATTTTGGATTTGAACAGACTCCTGCTGATCACATCGGTATGTTGGCAACTATGATCAACGGACTCATTCTGCAGCAATCTCTTGCTCGCATTGGTGTTGAGAGCCAGGTCATGAGTGCAATTAACTGCGCACTTATTGCAGAGAGCTACAAATGGACCCATGCAATGCACGCCCTTCAAAAAGGGCGTGTTGTTATTTTTGTGGGGGGAACAAGCAATCCTTATTTTACAACAGATACAGCGGCAGCGCTTCGTGCAAGTGAAGTAAATGCAGATATCTTGCTAAAAGCTACTAAAGTTGATGGGGTGTACGATAAAGACCCAATCAAAAATTCCGATGCCAAAAAATTTAACAGCCTTAGCTTTTCAGAAGCTCTTTCCAAGAACCTTGAGATCATGGATGGCACTGCGTTGGCTCTTTGCCGAGCAAACAAAATGCCCGTCTATGTTTTCAATCTCTTCAAAGAAGGCGCCCTTCTAGAAGCTGTTACAAAAGGGAAAGACGGGTCACTCGTCACAGGAGATTAATTCATGAGCGTTGAAAACGAAACAAAAGCCAAGATGGAAGAGGCTCTAGAGCACTTCAAAAAAGAGCTTGCTCACTTGCGTACAGGGCGCGCGAATCCATCGATGCTCGATTCAGTTTCTATAGAAGTTTATGGCACCCAGATGCGTTTGCGCGAGTTAGGCAGCGTGTCAGCCCCGGAGCCTCGTCAGCTTCTGATCACTCCATTCGATCCGCAGACTGCAGGCTCAATTGCAAAAAGCATTGAAAAAGCTAATCTGAATGTTCAATGCATCTTGGAAGGAAACGTGATTCGTATCAATATTCCAGCCCTCGATGAGAGCATGCGTAAAGACATCGTCAAGCAAGGAAAGAAAAAAGCTGAAGAGGCCAAAATTTCCATTCGTGAGATCCGCCGCAAAAGCAACGAACTTGTGCGTAAGCAGAAGGGGGACAGTGAGATCACTGAAGACGAAATGAAGCGCTCAGAAAAAAAGATTCAAGAGCTTACAGACTCCAAATGCAAAGAGGTGGATGAGCTCTTCTCGGTCAAAGAGAAAGAAATTATGACAGTCTAAAGGACTCTCTTGCTTGGAAATAATCCATTCTGTTAGTATGGTCAACGTTATCGGCCCCTTCGTCTAGTCTGGTCTAGGACCTCAGATTTTCATTCTGGTAACAGGGGTTCGAATCCCCTAGGGGTCACATTGAGGCTTTAGCTCAGTTGGTAGAGCATCTCACTTTTAATGAGAGGGTCGATGGTTCGAGCCCATCAAGCCTCATATTCTATCCCGCTCAACGTGAGCAAATTCAGCAACAATAAGCTTGGCTGAATTAAAGAAAGTATTTTATGTTGCGCCTTAATGGTGCAACTACGGTGCAGTCAAAAAAAATCTCACCAGTAAAACACCATCCAACTAGATAAATTATAACTCTAAGGAAACACTGAACAGCTCCTAAAAATGAAGTTTGCACAACAAGTACTAAAGGTGATGAGAGGAAAATGGTCCTTCCTCTCATCGCCAGATCAACAATAAACCATTTAAAGTGTCAGGTCGCACTAGCACAGCCCATGATTATTTTAGAAGCAGACCGGGGGTATGATGCAGCCTAGCTAAGGGGAGAAATATTGAATATGGGGATATTTCCAATGACTCCTTATCGCGGGAAAAGAAATGCTCTTCACAAGAAATATTGCCAAGAATTTAACCTGAAATCTGAGAGATGGAAAGTAGAAAGATCAATAGTATGGATTAAGAGAAAGGCAAGAAGGCTGATCTGTAGATGGGAAAGATTATTCGAAAACTGGGACGCAATCGTTATGCTAGCCCTTATTTTTTACTGGATGACGATTTTAGTAAGATAGGTTCTTATGATAACAACTTTTTCTTTGATCAAAATGATATACAAAGAAAATAGGAGATGTTCAAAGTGTTTTATTGGCGCATTCTTTTTACGCTAATTCTTGCTCAGAGTTTTATTATGGCATCATCTCATTCTCTGAATCAAAGACTGGAGGGGGAGCTCAATTATCTGAAGGATTGTTATGGGTTTCCAGGCATAACAGTAGCTTATGTGCTTCCAGATGGGGCTATCGGTGAAGTTGCTTGTGGGTTTGCAGATAGGGAAGCTAAAACGTCCATGACACCACATTCTCGAATGCTTGCTGCAAGTATTGGGAAAACTTTTGTAGCAGCAACGGTCTTAGCTTTGTCCGCTGAAGGACTTTTGCATCTGGACGATCCCCTTGAGCGCTGGATAGGTCATTTGGATTGGTATTCTCGTTTGGCTAATAATAAGACGGTTACGCTTCATCAACTTCTGACGCATAGTGCAGGAATCCCTGATCACGTCTACACAAAAACTTTTTTGAAATCGTTTTCACAAAAGGGAATGGATGAGGAGAGGTTTTTTTCTCCTGAATCCCTAATCGAATGCATTTTAGCCCACCCACCCTTATGCGAGGCTGGCCATGGATGGGCATACAGCGACACTGGGTATATTCTGTTAGGTCTTGTTATTGAAGTTGCCACTGGAAACAGTTGGTATGCAGAAATAGATCGACGATTTATAAAGCCGCTTCATTTAAAGATGACGAGTCCATCTGATCAACCAACTCTTTCAGGTTTAGTGGCTGGATATACATCTGAGGATAATGTTTTTGGATTGCCTGTGAAGCTTCTCGATAAGTCTGGGAAAATGGTCTACAACCCTGTGATTGAATGGACTGGAGGAGGTTTAATTAGTACTTCTTATGACCTAGCTGTTTGGGCAAAGCTTCTTTATGAAGGTCAGGCTATTCAGTCTGATTATATGAAAGATTTATTTCGCTCAGTGTCTATAGATGATGAAAAATCTCAAGCTCGATTTGGCGCAGGTGTTCTCATCAAGCAAGATGAGGATTTAGGACAAGTATGGGGACATGGCGGTGTTATTCCAGGGTATGTTTCAAGTTTGCGTTATTATCCCAAACATAAGATCGCCATTGCCTTCCAAATCAACATGAATTCTGAGCAAATACGGAATGCTGCTGAGGAGATTGAAAAAAGATTGGCTAAAGTGCTTTGTTTAGAAGAAGCATTTTTTCGTTGTAAAAATGAAAGGTTTATGGCAAAAACTGATAATTGTTCTAATATATTTGAATTTAACTTTATGGGGGGGCAGAGCTTGATGATGAACTCAAAATGGGTATCAAATGGTGATGTAAAAATCTGGACGGAGTCATTTGGCAACAAAAAAAATCCTGCAGTATTGCTCATCATTGGTGCTGGAGCAGTCAGCACGAGTTATTCGGATTATTTTTGTCAAAGACTAGTGAATGCAGGCTTTTATGTCATTCGTTATGACCAGAGAGACTATGGGAATTCCACTAGTTTTAAACAGATTAGTCCTGAAATTTTGGATGATAGGAAGAAAATAAAAAAAGAATTGCCTTATCGATTAGAAAATCTAATTGAAGATGCGAAGGTGATTTTAGATGACTATGAGATTTCAAAAGCTCATATTGTAGGTCATAGTATGGGGGGAATAATCGCTCAGCTTTTTACTGCGATTTATCCTAATAGAGTCTTGAGTTTTACTTCTATTGCAGTGGCTCCCGCTTCCGAAAGATTTCCTCTAGAACCAATCCCTGAAGAAACGATGAAGAAGCTTTTATCAAATAAACCGACTGGAAATTTCGAACGGGATATCGACGGTTGGTTGGGCAGTTATCGACTTTTAAATGGAAAAGTACCGTTTGATGAGGATAAAGCTCGAAAATATGTACAAGAAATTTATCGAAGATGTTCAAGTCCTGGCGTGGCCTGGAATCATATTGGAATCCAATATCTTCTTCCTGATTATTATGAAATCTTCCAGAAAAATACAGTACCTGGTCTAATTTTGCATGGGGAAGAAGATCCTATTCAGCCAGTTTCTTATGCAAAATATGTTCAGAGTATGATTAAAAATACAAAATTAATAATTTTGCCAAAATTGGGCCATATGTTCTTCAATCAGGAGGCGGAAGACTTGATTTTGGATCACTTAATTGAACACTTTAAATCTGTATCCAACTAACAAAAATCAAGCAGTTTTCGTGAACTTTTTGTTTTCCAACAAGGTTGTTTTTCAGCTCTCATCTCCCCCCACTAGAATTGTCCAAAAATCCATTAAATACTTTAAGGTATTTTTGGTGCACCAGCGGTGCACCGCTTTGCTACTTTATTGCACCACGTCCAGCAAAAACCAGTAGACTTTTCCTAAAGTTCCTCTATATAATTGTGATCGATAAAGTTGGGTGGTGTGGGATAGAATGAGCTTCCCCCTCCCTTTTAATGAGAGGGTCGATGGGTCGAGCCCATCAAGCCTCATTTCTCAATCTTGGAGCTTCTCCAAGTTAAATCACAAAAAAACAAATCTTGAGTCGAAAGCCAATAGTGGCTTTCGATGGAATAGATCGAAAGGAGAGTTTTTGTATGATGTCTTATGTTACTAACAGCAATCTACTGTCTCTAGACCTATTCCCAAATGACCAGAGATCGATAAGTTCTCCTCAGCAAACTGCTGTGCGTTCTATCAAATTTGCAGGCTTAGCGTATCTCGTTTCTAAAGTCGCTGAGGTTGCCTCGCTTCTTCTTACAGGTCTCTCCCATCAGATCATGATAAATAACGCTCTAGGGTTTTCTTTGGGAGCATTTGCTGCGGTGAATATGATGTGTTATGTTATGTGCTCTTCAGATAGAAATGGAGTTGTTGAGATAACAGCAATGACGACTTCGTGTTTAGCCATTCCCATGATCTTTGATTTGATTGCCTATGGAAATGGCGGCTATGGTCTTTATGGCATGATAGCAACAGCGGTCGTAACCCCTATTGCCGTAGGCGTAGGACTTCTTGGATATGTGGCCTTTCAAGGAGCTAAGGAAAAGCTGAGTTAAGTAGTTTCTCCAAAAATTCGGGATAAGTTGATACTATCTAGTCTTTGTATTCTTTTTTAAGATTGCCTCAGCAACAAGAAGGTCTGTTGGAGTAGTGATCTTAAGATTTCCATATGTATTTTGGCTGCAATCTGATCTTTTTACAAGAAAATGATTGACCGACGGTCGGTTTATGTATTACAATGTCGTTCATTCAGAAGGAGAACTATGGTCAGAATAGTAAAAAATCCAGAAGAACGGCGGCGTGAGATTATAGCAGCAAGTCGGGGGCTATTTCTCAAACAAGGCTATGAGAATACGACAATGCAGGATGTAATAACGAAGCTGCAGATTGCTAAGGGAACGGCTTATCATTATTTCAAATCCAAGGGAGAGTTGTTGGAAGCTGTTGTTGAGGATATGGTGGCTGAATACATGGATATAGTGGAGACAGCATTGAGAGAATGCGAAGGCAATGCTCTTGAAAAAATGCGAGTGTTGGTTACTGCTGGAAGGGTCGCTCCTAATCAAACAGACGTCATGGATGATCTGCATAGCCCTAGTAATATGGGAATGCACGTACGTCTATTGGCAGTCACTCTGACGAAGTTGGCACCTCTATATGCTCGCGTGATTTCTCAGGGCTGTGAAGAAGGGGTTTTTCGTACAGAGCATCCGCTAGAGAGCGCTGAAATTCTATTAGCGGGAATTCAATTTGTCACTGATGTTGGTTGCTACCCTTGGAGTCAGCAAGATCTAGATCGTCGCTCTCGAGCCATTTCTGAGGTTATTGAAAATCAATTGAATGCACCGAAAAATGCGCTTAATTTTTTTGTTTGAATAGCGATTAGAATGAAATTTTAACATATGTATCGAGGTTTTTTATGTCTTTTTCTAGCGGTTATCATCCGGTGATTTTCTTTCTGATCACAATTTTGAGTGCTTTGTTTCTTGGTTTAGCTACTGTCTATTTGAGTGATCGACTAGAGTTGAAACAACTACAAATGCCTCTTCTGCTTTTTGGCTTGTGTGTACCATGTATTACCGCGCTTGCTATGATCTATGCTTCACGCAATGGGATACTCATTCAGGACTTTTTGGAGAGGCTACAACTTTTTAAAATCAGCTCTACTTATCTCATCGTGATCTTGTTGCTTATGCCATGCACTGTTTTCTTAGCTACAGGGATATCATTGTTTTTCGGGCATTCTAGTGATCAGTTTCTAATCGCCAATGAATTCAGTGTCATGAAGGGATGGGCTATTCTTGGTATAGCTATTCCATTGTTATTGGCGCCCATTATTGAAGAGCTTGGCTGGCGAGGGTATGGAGTGGATAGCCTTAGAGTCTATTTTAATCTGTTTACAACTTCAGTGTTATTTGGTCTTCTTTGGGCGGTCTGGCATCTACCTGCATTTTTTATTAAAGGTTATTATCACAATCAACTTTTGCATTTAGGTTCAGTGTATGTGGTTAACTTTTTTGTGAGTGTTTTTGTTATTTCTATATTGATGAACTGGGTTTATTACAAGACTGAGCGCAGCATTCCTGCAGTGATTCTATTTCATTCGGTAATCAACTTCTCCTCTATTCTATTCCGAACAGAGCCATTTACGAAATGTATTGTGACGGTCCTTTTATGTGTTGTTTCGATCATTGTCGTTGTGTATGACAAGGAATTTTTCTTTAGCAACAGCGTTATAACAATGAAATAAGGCGTTTAGATGCTCAATCCACTCGCTAATCTAAGGTTTTTTCAATTCTTTATTCCAGTTTTATTTGGGGGGTTATGATGCCGGTTGTCAATCAACGAATTAGAGGCGTGTACTCAGGTGCAGGCTGAAAATCAATTACTAAAACATGAGCTCGATCGCCTGCAAAGCCAGTATGGATTTCCGGGTATCACAGTTGCATATGTGCTGCCGGATGGAACTGTAGGTGAAGTTGCTAGTGGACTCGCAGATGTTGAAACTAGAGAACCTATGACCACAAAGTCTCGAATGCTTGCTGCTAGTATTGGAAAAAGCTTTGTTGCTGCAACTGTTGTCGCTCTGTCTAAGGAGGGTCGCCTGAATTTGGATGACCCCCTCTCATGTTGGTTGAGTGATCGAAGTTGGTACGCTCGGTTGCCTAATAGTGAGACAATCACACTTAGACATTTGCTAACACATAGTGCAGGACTGCCCGACCATGTCTATACGACAATCTTTCTACAATCGTTTTTTCAAAGGAGATTGGATGACAGCGGTTCTTTTCTTCCTGAGTTACTGATCGAGTGTATTTTGGATCAGGCTCCATTATTTGAGGCCGGTGAGGGGTGGGCATATACTGACACTGGATACATTCTTTTGGGTCTTGTCATTGAGGCCGCTACGGGAAATAGTTATTACGAAGAATTGGAGTGCCGGTTCCTAAATCTGCTGAATCTAGAGAAAACAAGCCCGTCTGATCGACCGACACTCCCGGGTTTGGTTGCAGGTTATACGGCCCAAGAGGGTGTGTTCGGTCTACCTAGAAAAACCATTGATGAGTCGGGAACTATGGTCTGGAATCCAGTTATAGAATGGACTGGAGGGGGCTTAGTCAGTACTTCCCGCGATCTTGCTGTATGGGCAAAACTTCTTTATGAGGGGAATGCTATGCCAGGTGATTATTTGAGCGATTTATTGCAATCAGTAGCTGCAGGTGATGAAGAGTTAGGCGTTCGGTACGGCGCAGGTGTTCTCATAAGGCAAAAAGGCCCTCTGGGGCCTAAGTGGGGGCATGGCGGTGTTATTCCAGGATATATCTCTAGCATGCGTTATTATCCCAAATTTAAGGTTGCTATTGCCTTTCAAATTAACACCGATAGCTTCGCATCAGAAAATAGAATGGAACTTGTCAGCGATATGGAGCATCGTTTGGCTGAAGTTATCATTCAACTAATGGGAAATGGAGATGGATCCAACACATTTTTTACTTCTGTTTCAAGATTGCCTCAGCAACAAGAAGGTCTGTTGGAGTGGTGATCTTTAGATTCTCCTCTTCCCCTTTAACAATATGAACGGCATGCCCTTGATCTAGTGCAAGGCGACAATCATCTGTTGCTACTGTCGTGGCCCTCTCGTGAGCCTCTAGTATGAGTGGATAAGAGAAGCTTTGAGGAGTTTGTCCACGGAGGTATTCAGAACGATTGGGGATCCCAGAGATTATTTTTCCATCTTTAGAATAAACAAGAGTATCAGAGGAGGGGATACAGGTATCTACTGCTCCAAATTTTCGCGCTCCCTCTATGTTTTCCTTGAGTATTCTTTCGCTAACAAAGGGACGGACTGCATCGTGGATGACAACGATCTCAGTGGCTTTTCCGCAAGCTTTGAGTCCTAAATAAGAGGACTCTTGCCGCGTTACCCCCCCGGCTACAACTAGGTAGCTCGAGCCCACTTCAGCTTGCACTTTAGCAACCAGATCTTTTGGGCATACCAAAATCAGATCTTGGAAAAGTCTGGATTTAGAGAACTTTTCCAGAGTCCAAAGATAGATAGGTTTGCTAGCTAGTGAGTAGAATTGCTTAGGATTGAGTGGATCAAAGCGCTCACCTTGTCCCGCCATCAGAAGGATTCCCTTGACCCCTTTCATATAGGCAAGTATGTAGAAGGTAAGGATAGAGATCAATATGTTACATGTTTTAGCCATTATTCTCATTCAATCTTCGCCATTAGCTGAGATTGCACAGGGACCTCAAACTCCAAGTAGCTCTGCAGAAAAGAAGGCTGAAAAGCCTTTTTCTTTGAAAGGGGGGAAGACCATTGTGGTGAAGCAGTTTTCCTTTGCAGGTAATAAAGCAATTTCTGCAGCTCAGCTGCAAAGGCTTACAAATCCCTATCTTAATCAATCTTTATCGGAGAGCAATTTGTCTGAAATCCAACAGCGGATTGCGATTCTCTATAAAAGCAGAGGCTATGCTCAGGTAGAGGTCACCATCCCGTCTCGGCAACAAGAAGGCTCGATTACCTTTTTAATCAAAGAAGGCAAAAAGCTTTCTTAATCAGGGAGTTCTCTTATTGAAGGTCAGGGCTGAGTGTGATGCCACGCAGCTGTTCTTGTAGAAAGTCTGCCCGTTTTTTTGCGATTGCTTGTGGGTCTTTCTCATCGGGGAATAGGTGAGAGAAGTAGCCTCTTCGGCATTTGAAGAAGAGCTCACTTAGGGTCCTATCAGAAACACCACTAATATAGCCAAGGGCAAGCCCTAGTTTGAGTAGACTGAGCAGATCCAGTGTTTCTTTGGTCTCCATTTGGAAAGAGTGAACCATCACTCCAAATGCTTTACTGATTTGATCTTTGATCTCTGTGTTTTGTGCCTCTTTTAGATGGGAGCGCATTGTTTTTTCTGCACCGATTAGTTTTGTTGCAGCTGTTTGAACTGTATGAAGGATCGCCTCTTCGCTTATCCCAATTGAAAAGTTGTTTTGAAGGATTAAAAGATCACCAACGAGCTCTTCTAAATCCCCAGAAATCCCCATGAATAGGACCTCATCATCTTCAGTATTTGCAAGGGCACTATCGAGTTGGTTTGCGTGGATGAGAGCAGGTAGATGTAAATAGGCCTGAACGGTGAGGCCTGTTCCGCATTGGGAGGGATCGGCTGTTAGGTATCCAAATTTTGGAGAGAAGGCGAGTCCTTCTGCTGTACCGATATGATTTTCAATTTGTGCTAATTTGTTCCAGCTGCTCTCCCATTGGTTGGTAAGGCTTAAAGTATGAATTTCTAAGTGGTTGCCTGTGTTGAGTAGAGCCAGGGTTTCTCCATTTTCATCGATGACCATACCAGAGTTATTTGGGGGTTCTTGGAATCCACGTAAGAAAAGGAAGTGTTCAAAAATTAGCTCCCTGTCTGTAGAGCTGAGTTGACTGGTTGAGAAAAACTGCCCATTTTGCATGGAGGGAGCATTTTTAATGCAGTTTTCTAATGACTGTAATACTTGAGCGCTCTCCGTCTCTTGCAGCTTACTAGGAAAGTTGTAGCGAGCGAGATTGCGTCGCAAAATAAGTGATGAACCGATCCAGATAGAGTGCTCTTCTTCATTCCAGGGCAAGGTGTTGAGAAGGGCTGAGGGAAGCTTGGGGTTACTGCTCATCTTTTTTATCCATTAGTTCTTTGATCTGATCGCGTAGCCAAGCGGCTTCTTCGTAGTTTTCTTTTTGTAGAGCGTCATTAAGAGCTTCGCTTAGAGATGTAAGGCGATTTGACTCGGGGATATCGACAGGTTTATCGGGAGTTTTCCCAATGTGCAGAGGCTGGTTCCGTCTAGCATTTTGCATTTGATTGGGGATCTTATTTTCAGCAATGAGTTCTTGGACAAGAAGATCTCCAAAAATCATATAGCATTGGCTACATCCCATAGGGTTGCCCATCTTTACAGCTTCTAACGGGGTGTGACAGTTGCCGCAGTAGAGACCAGTATCTGCTTCTTTATTCACTTCAGTCAGTTGTTCTGGTGTAGCACCATGCAACTTTCTTAAGAGAACAGGGCAGTCTGGGCACATCTCAGTAACAGTAATCGTCTTTCCGACGATTTCCTTATAGATGATCTTCGCAGATTTTTTACATTGCCCGCACTCAACAGGTCTTTCAGCCATAGAATCTTACCTCGTTTTTCGCATACTAGAAAGGCACTTATTTAAAGTAAACATTTGCTCCGAAAGAGGGATCCGATTTATAGAAAAGAATATGAAGCGGATATGGATATACACTCTCCTATTAGTAGGCATTACGGCTTTGGGACATAGCGGGCTTAAGCATAGTCGTGATGGAGGGCTGTTGCCTAAGCGGGATCAGGAGTTTGCGAACCAGCTCTCCATTCGGCAGAGGAAAATCTTCTGCGGTCGCTTTAATCAGGCACAACGAGACTCTGCTCTTAAATATGCAAGAGGGAGGGGGATGGACAAGTGCTGCACTCCCGATGAATCTGTTGTCAAAGTTATGGAAGAGACAGGAATGTCTCTTGCTGTCAAAAGGCGAAAAGAAGCAGAAATCTCTGCTCAGTAACTGTCTATCGAAGTAGCAAAAAGTAGGTGAGGTTGAAGAGCCAGTGGCAGAGGATGCTAGCTTCTAGCGATTTTGTGGACTGGTAGATACTGCCATAGACGATCCCTGTTACAAATAGAAATCCTAAAAAAGCAATATTGGGTGTCCACCAATAGTTCATAGCCGCAAATCCAAGTGCTGTGCAAAGGACACAGCCTGTATTTGCGAGGAAGCCCCTTTCTCCGAACCAGCGGAAAAGCTCTTTTTGAATGAACCCTCGCCAAAAAGCTTCTTCAATGATGCTGACAAATATGAGATTACTCAAAGCAAAGAACCAAAAAACCTTTGGAAATTTTGGATTCCAGCTTCCTTGAGCAGAGAAGAGAGCGAGCATCATTAGAATGGCAATACCAACAATTGTCATGGGGAGTGCTACTCTTAGCATCCGCCTGAATTCTTGAGGATTTTTTAGAAGTGGGAATCCAAGAGCTAAGACGAAGATCCCGATGAATGGCTTACTAAAACTCAGGAAGATGCTCTGTGGGGGAGGAACTACCACTTGCCATACACGGAAGCCAGGAAATAGATGGAAGAGCAGTCCTATAGAAATCGTAGTAGCAAGCCCTACTAGAATAAATCTAGCAAGCCCTTTCAGGTCTCCTTTAAGAAGAGCATGGATGACACAGAGGCCTCCAATCGGAGCTAAGGCAATAGGGGAGACGAGTTTTGCAAAGTAGCCTAAGATAAAAGCAAAGATGAAAAATGCGCCCCAGATCCAAGGAGAATTTTTTACCCAGACGCTGATAATCATCATCGCCAGGGCAAAAAAAGCCAAAGAAGAGTGAGCAAGCAGCCAAGAATCCATTATACTTCAAGGTGTAGCGCAAATCGTTTTGTCAATCAAGTAGTAGGATCAGGTCTTTGAAACCGGCAGTAAGTAAATGTTCCATCAGGTTGGAGGTTAGCGGAGGTGTAGCTCTCTTCTGTTGTTTGGAGATGAGTAGTTTTTTCTAGAAAAAGTCTAAGTTTTTCTAAAAAGGGGCTTGCATGTTGGGAATGAATTTCTTAGGATGCGCTTATATGATAGTTCGTGAAAAAGATGGAATCAAGTGGCTCGAGTTTGAGCAGCTTCAGGAATTTTCAGATCTTGTCCATGGTGTGTTCTTACGTCATGGTGGCGTAAGCACAGCTCCTTACGGCTCTTTGAATCTAGGAGGCGGTAGCGGCGATGACTTAGGTTCTGTAACAGAAAATCGGCAAATCGTAGCGAACATTCTTGGTATCAAGGAACTGATGACCGGCTTTTTTGTGCATGGAGATCAAGTAGCTTGCATGCCACATGAAAAAGAACTTACCGAAAAAGGGTGTGATGGCTTAGCTACTGCCCAGAGAGACTTGGGTCTAATGGTCACACATGCAGATTGCCAAGCTGCAATTTTTTTCGATCCAATTCGTAAAGCAGTTGCAAATGTCCATTGTGGATGGAGAGGAAGTGTCCAAAATATCTATGCAAATACGGTAAGGCATTTGAAAGAGCGATATAATAGCCGTCCTGAGGATTTGTTAGTGTGCATTTCACCAAGTTTAGGGCCCGAGTCAGCTGAGTTCATTCATTACAAGACAGAGTTGCC
This sequence comes from Chlamydiota bacterium, assembly GCA_021772375.1. Lineage (GTDB taxonomy): Bacteria > Chlamydiota > Chlamydiia > Chlamydiales > Rhabdochlamydiaceae > Sacchariniichlamydia. The sequence continues at coordinate 40,483 of JAJFME010000009.1, forward strand.
AGAGGTATTTCAATCTTTTCAGGTGCGTCCCAATTACTTCGATTTTTGGGGGATTTCCAAAATGCAATTAGAAGAGTGTGGTATCCAAGCTGCACACATCGAAGTTGCTCAGCAATGTACTTTTCGTGGGGAAGGGGATTTTTTTTCCTATCGACGCAACAAAAAAACAGGAAGACATGGTACAGTTGTGGCCTTAAAAGAACGCTAGAAGAAAAACTGTGGCTACAAAAAAAATCTTGATCCTGTCTAGCTTTGGTGGCTATGGCCATATCGCAGCGACAAATACATTGAAAACGCTTCTAGGTAGCGATTGTGATATTGATGTTGTCTATCCAATTAAGGAACTGCGCATCTTAGGCATTCCTTCTGGTGAATCGTTTTACAATTTCCTTATCTCCAATAACTTGAATCGATTGACTAACTGGATTGTCCGCTGGATCACTCCTCCTCTATTCATGCAGAGAGAAGAGAAAGTGAGTAAGCTCGTAGGACAATATATTGAAGATAGTCATCCCGATCTTGTGATTTCAGTGGTGCCATTTATCAACTACGCTGCAACAGAAGCTGCTCGCAAGTATGATCTTCCCATGCTGATGATCACAACAGATAACGACCTTGTGAATTGGGTTTACGGACTACAGAAGAGAGATCATACTAATTTCAAGGTGACCATAGGAAGCGATCTTCCCACCTCGAAGGGGCGGTTGCTTGAGCGTTTGGTTCCTCAGGAGATGGTAGAAACTGTAGGCCTTCCCTTGCGTCCAGAGTTCTTGCAGACAAAGAGCAAAGAGCTCTTACGACAAGCGTACGAGATTCCTGAAAATAAAGACGTTATCCTGGTCATGATGGGAGGTGTGGGAGCGCGTACCACTTATAAATATGTAAAAACGATTCTGGAAAGTTCGCTTAACGTCCATGTAATGGTTTGTGCTGGAAAAAATCGAAAGCTTGCTAAGAAGCTCAGAGGGCTTCTTCCTGCAATGGGCAACTCCATCGATATCGTTCCGTTTACTGAAAAAGTGCATGAAATCTTTGCTTTATCAGATCTTGTAATCACCAAACCAGGTCCAGGTAGTATCAATGAAGCGCTTTCTCTAAAGATCCCTGTTTTGATCGATCGACTCGGACCCGCTCTTTTTTGGGAAGATGCGAATATCGATCTTATTTTGTCACATAATTTAGGGGCTTGTGTGCACTCTTTAAAAGATGTACCAGATCTCATTCGACGCTTTCTCTATGATGAGCAAACTCGTGAAGCTGTAGCAAGAGCATATGAAGCTCTTCCTAAGAACCAGTTTGCTGATCGCATCCGACCTCTTATTAAGGAAATGTGTGGGGAGCTTACTCCGGCTTCGAAAGCGATGACTTCTACTCCTTAAGGATATATTCATGTTAGAAAACTTTTTGATTTGGGCTATGGCTATGGTTGCACCTTTTGGTTCTTGGGAATCTCCGATTACAACAGACTTGATGGTTGAGGAAGCGATTGGTTTTAGTGAGATGCATGCAGATAAAGATGCGCTCTACTGGACAGAAATGCATCCTAAAGCCAAGGGGAGAGTGGCTCTTGTTCGCTATGCGTGTGGAGAAGAAACACCTCTTGCACAGGATGTGAGTATCCGTAGTCGTGTACACGAGTATGGAGGGGGAGCTTTTTGTACGGATAAGGGGCAAGTCATCTTTTCAAATGATGCCGATCGCCAGCTCTATATCTTCCAGGAGGAGGGCAAATACAAACAAATCACAGATACAGAGGATTGGCGTTTTGCAGATGGGTGTGGACCGATCTGGGTTGGAGAAAAGCATGGAGAAGAGGTTCAAAACTGTCTGGTTCGTGTAGACGGAGGCGGGGTTACAGTGATCGCCTCTGGACATGACTTTTATTCCTCTCCAAGACTCTCTTCGGATGGAAAACAACTTGCCTATATCACTTGGGACTTCCCCAATATGCAGTGGGATAGCTCGACGCTATGGCTTGCGAATGTAGCGGAAGATGGATCCTTACATGATGCGCAAATAATAAGTGGTGGCCCCAATGAATCGATTTGTCAAGTGCAGTGGTCTCCAGAAGGGGTACTTCACTTCGTCTCTGATAAAACAGGTTTTTGGAATCTCTACCGCTTAGAAGGAAACACCTCTGTTAATCTATGCCCGATGGAAGCGGAGTTTGGCCTCCCTGCTTGGATTTTCGGTCGCCCTACATACGCTTTCCTCTCTAATGGGAAGATCGTCTGCTCCTACACGGTAAAAGGAGTCGATCACCTTGGCTTGCTTGATCCAGAAAACAAAACCCTTCAGGACTTGGAGCAACCTTTTACATCGATCCACAATCTTGTTTCTTTCCAAGACAAAGTCTATTTTTTTGCAGGATCTCCCACTCTTCCCAATGGCATTATCTGCTATGACCCAAAAGTCAATGCGTTCACCACTCTCAAACAGAGCTTCGTTCTTCCGATTACAGAGGAGTGGATCTCGAAAGGGGAGTTAATTGAATATCCCACTTTTGATGGGAAGATTGGCTATGGCTTTTACTATCCTCCAAAAAATCCTAACTTCAAAGCACCTGAAGGAGAACTCCCTCCTCTGGTTGTAAAAATTCACGGTGGTCCTACAGCACGTTCCTACACGCAGTTCATTCTCGGAGTGCAGTATTGGACAAGTCGTGGGTTTGCTTTTGTAGATGTGAACTACGGAGGTAGCACAGGGTTCGGAAGGGAGTACTTCAAACGCCTAGAAGGGAACTGGGGTATTGTTGATGTACAAGACTCTGTAAGTATTGCACAGACTCTTGTAGGTCAGGGGCTAGCAGATCCTAAGAGGCTTCTTATTCGTGGTGGAAGCGCTGGTGGGTATACAACCCTCGCCGCTATGGCGCTCCATGACGTCTTTGCCGCTGGGACAAGTTATTACGGTGTAGGTGATCTCGAACTTCTCTATGAAGATACACATAAGTTCGAGGCGAAATACACAGATCTTTTGGTAGCCCCCTATCCTGAGCAAGTGGATCTTATTCGTGAGCGCTCACCTGTTCATCACGTGGATAAGCTCTCAGCCCCCATTTTACTATTGCAAGGGACGGAAGATAAAATTGTTCCTCCTAATCAGTCTGAGACGATGTTTGAAGCTCTCAAGAAAAAGGGGATCCCCACTGGAATGATCCTCTTCGAAGGGGAAGGGCACGGCTTCCGCCAAGCTCCAAATATCAAGCGAGCATTTGATGCTGAGCTCTACTTCTACTCGAAGATTTTGGGCTTCACTCTCCCAGAGCCATTCAAAATCGCCCCTGTTGAGATCATTGGTCTAGAAGTAGAGGAATAAATCATGTTGCGAAGTGGTATCTTAGCTCTTTTTTTCTCTGTAGGCCCTCTTGCTGCATATGAGGATCCCTTCAATTCTTGGCTCGATTATGAGTCATTTGATTATGACTCTATCTTCGATGCAATTGAAGCAGGGCGAGTAGAAAACATCGAACGCCTTATCAAAAAAGGGGCTGACATAGAGGAAAAAAATGCAGATGGGCGTACACCTCTCTTGCATGCTATAAGCAAAGGCGTCAGAGCAGAAGTAGTAGAAGCTTTATTAGACAATGGCGCTGACATAGAGGTAAAAGACGAGAATGAGAACACTCCTCTTTTAACCGTCTGTTCCTGGACCTATTCATGGAATAATAAAGACCACTTGATAGCCCCCCTACTTAGCTGGGGGGCCAATATCGAAGCTCGCAATGCGGATGGAAATACCCCACTGCTCGCAGCAAGTCGAAGCAACCTCCAGGCTTTAAAGATTCTTGTGGAAGCTGGGGCCAATATTGAAGCTCGAGACTCTCTTGGAAATACCCCACTCTTAAAAGCAAGTCAAAGCAACCTCCAGGCTTTAAAGGCTCTTGTAGAAGCTGGAGCTGATTTGCATGCAGTGAATAAAAAAGGAGCAACGGCTCTAATAGCAAGTGTTGAATCGGCAAAAATAGAAATCACCAGACACCTTTTGCAAATGGGTTTTGACCCCAACACAAGAGGTGACAACAATCTAACTCCGCTTATGATTGCAGCCTTTAAGGAGGAGGAAAAAATAGCAAAGTGCTTGATAGAGTTTGGTGCTGATGTCAATCTGAAAAGCACAAGTGATGTTACGATTGTAACAACGAAGTATTTCGGAACTGTAACATTAAGACAGACAACGGTGCCAGCAGGCTCTACAGCACTTACTTTTGCAAGGTTGTTTGCAGGCAGAGGAATGGAAAAGCTTCTTATTGACTCTGGGGCTGAAGATTTATCTATTCATTCTGACAAGAGCTGGTATGAGATTTAACGCCACCAAACTTCACTGATAAAAGACAGAAAAGGCCAAAAGAAGCGTCCATCGAATGGCTCTAGCGATGCTTTTTTTACTGTCCAGTGGTAGACAAAATAGCCTTGAGGATTTCTGTACAATGTTTTCGTGCAAATAAAGAGGGGCTCTCCATCTGGAGATGACACTGTCAAGACTGAAGAAGTACATCCGATGAATGAAAATGACTCGGTTTCCAGTACAGCCCTTGCAAATAGAGTCCTTTCCTTATCATAAAAGCAAAACTCTGGGTGGCGGGGAGCAAAATAGCTTCCTTCGATCGAACCAATGATTTCTTGATTCTCATCCTCAATAGTGAATGTCTTCAAAGAGTCGCAGCAAGAACCTGTTGAAAAGAAGTTAGAATAACAGGTTGATAGGGTGCTATTTCCCATCTTAAAAGCATAAGACCTAGTCAGTCCAAATTGGTTTTCAACGACCCCTAAAGAAATTTCGCCTGTTTCAGACATCTTGATCGCATCAAACTCATCAAACGAAGTATCCTCTAAATAACCTCCGGGATTTGCGAGCCAGAAAGTCCCTACTGGTCGAAGTAGGTATTCTTCTTCTGCAAAGCAATAGACAGAAGATAAAAATACTAGGATAGATACGATGAGTTTCATGGGATTCTCCTTGACTATACGGGGTTGCAAAACGGTTATTCTCCTGCCGTTTCTTCGGCCTTTGTGAAATTTGCTTTGGCGGCTGCTATTTTTTGTTCTAGGGCTTGCTTTTCATTTCGCACGTGAGAGATCTCTTGAGCTAGGGTCTCAATGTCTGCTCGAACTGCATCCAGTTGCTTTTTGAGTTCTTGCATAGGTTTTTGGAGAGCGGTTGCCCGCGCATTATTTGCTATAGCACCTTGGAGGTGCTCCAGCCCATTAATGATTGAGAAATTTTCTTCAGATTCCTCCTGTGAGGATAATGGCCTCTGAGGGGAAGGGGGAGCATTTCCTGTGTCCGATGTTTCAAACAGCTTGTTCGACAGTCGAGTTGATTCTCTTTGTATGTTTAAATGCTCTTCTTGGTGCTTGGCAAGTTCTTCCTGCAGCTTAGCTACTTGCTCTGTAAGCTTAACCCCTCTTTGCTTCAACTCGGCTTCTTGGTTTGTAAGAAGGGCTAGTTTTTCTTCGTCTCTGTCTATGTCTTGTATCGGGTGAGATTCTTGGGAGAGTTGAAGAGAGTAAGAAGAGTTGAGTGTTTCTTCCTGAGTTAGGGGGATGGGTGTGTGTGGTAATTGAGATGTTGTGGGTGAGCCTGCTGGTAGAGACATGTTTTTCTCCTATTTTCAAAGTGGGTAAGAGAGCTAAGTGTACCAGTATGATATTTTTAGAAGGGAGGTATTTATTAGCTGCCATACTCAATAGCTGTAAATCTTTTTTGGAGAGCCAAAAGATCTGAGACTAAATTTACTGTGAGTCGAGAAGTTAGGGAGTTGTTGTGGGCAAATTGCTTGATTCTCTCAATATCATCTGTCAGGAACTCATATGGGGTCAAAAGATCGGTTAAAGCTTGCCGGATGTTTTTTAGAGCTGTTAGGTCTGCTCCAGAGTTTTTTACCTGAAGATCCTTTGTCTCTTTTTCTTTTTCGAGTCGGGAGATCTCCTTTCGGAAGTTTGTAATGGCCTGATGTTCGTTATTTATTTTTGCTTGAATGGCGTCTCGAGAGCTTCTTAATCGGATAAGCTCTGTTCTGGCGCTTTCTAGTTCATTCTGACGGGCGATTCTTTTCTTGAATAATGCAGTTAAAATGGGGGAAGGGACGTTCCCCATAAATGAAGCCAGAACAAAACCTACTATAGGGGGGATTTTATTTTTCTCAATCTCTCTGTCATACCCAGCTATTGTGTCATTGAGTAGATTGATTTCTCTTTGGATATTATGCAGTCGACTCTCTGACCCAGAGAGCTCTGATTGAAATTCATCCAGGCTTTTTCTCGAGGCCTGCTCTCTTTGATAGAGCTTTGTTCTGGTATCGATCAGATTGGTCAACACCGTTTCTTCTGTCTTCACTTTTATTTGCATCTGATGAGAAGCACTTTCTGTAAATAAGATGAGGGTCTGTATATGTGTGTGCATTTGAGTGCAGATTGTAACTAGGGTGTCTTGGGAAGGAGTGTCTAAAGTACTCGCTTGTGTGATAAGAGTGCCAAGAATTTTATCAGCTTCATCTCTAGAAATAGCCCCGCCTCGCAATCTCTGCCAGGCAGGCGGTGTATAAATCTTAGTGCCATCGCTTAAGGTCTTGAGGCCTTGCCCGGTAATAAGAACGTGTTCAAGTTCTCGTTGCAAGGGGTCTGGTAAGGAAGGTTTGAGCGTAACAGCTTCTTCTCTTGAAAGTACGCGAAATCCCATAGAGTTAGTCCTTAATATTCGATTCTAGCAAAGCTCTTCTGAATGTTTTTAAGATCGAAGAGGAAATCTTTTTGTAGTCTAGAAGCTAGTGAGGCGTTATGAGAAAATTGCCGAACTCTCCTGACATCCCCTGTTAGGAATTTATATTGACTCAGTAGGTTGACCAAGGATTGCCGGATATTTTTTAAAACAGTTAAGGCAGCTCCAGATTTTTTTACCTCGAGGTCTTTTTTTTCTATGGACTGCTTCAGCGTAGAGATTTGACTTCGAAAGTTGCTGACAGCTTGCTTGTCTCTATGTATTTCCTTTTTGAGGGCGTCTTTTGCATCAGTTAATATTGCGATTTCTTTGTTGCTTCTCTTCACTCTGCTTTTATACTTTTTTTTAAGTTGGTGAAGAGTAATAGGCGCTATTCCTAGAGTTGCCACCCCTGTTAGTACTTTCACAGATGTATGAAGGTCTCGTTTCTGGTAGCTCCTTTTAGCTGATGCTTTTTCTGCGAAGATCACCTGGAGCTCTTTCTTTTGATCATCTAGTCGACTGTTGAATGAAGAGAGCTTTATCTGTAAATTTTCGAGGTCTTTTTTAGTAGATTGTTTTCTTTGATAAAGGGCCCTTTTGGACTCAATTAGATGGACAAGAGCGGTTTCTTTTGCTGTTATCTTAGTTTGCATCCGGGTACATGCTTTTTCTGTAAATGAGATGAGGGCTTGTATATGTATGCTCATCTGTGAGCAGGCTGCAACGATTGTAGCTGGAGAGGAGGTGTCTAAAGTACTTGCCTGCGCAATAAGGGCTGTGAATGCCTTATCAGCTTGAGCTCTAGAAGTGGATCCGCCTTGCAATCTTTGCCTGGCGGGTGGTGCGTGGGTTTTAGAGGCATTTAAGGTTTGACGGCACTGTCTGGTGGTTAGTGTGCGTCCGCGTTCACTTTGCGGAGGGACTGGTATATAGGGGAGTGTAATAGCATCTTCTCTTGCAAGTACGCGTGTGGGTAACATAGAGTTAGTCCTTATATTCGATTGCAGCGAAGTCCCTCTGCACATTTTTAAGATCAATGAGGAAGTCGTCCTGCAGCCTAGAGGCTAAAGAATCGCTATGAGCAAATTGTTTGATGCGTTCAATATCGTCTGTTAGAAATTCATATTGAGCTAATAAGGTATGTAAAGATTGTTGGATGTTTTTTAGAGCTGTTAGGATTGCTCCGGACTTTTTCAATTCAGAGTCCTTTGCTTCTTCCTCTTTTTTGAGTCGACCGATTTCTGTTTCTAACTGAAGTATTAAAGTTTTTTGTCGATCTCTTCTTTGACAGGTCTCTTCTTGTGTACTCTGCAAGCTTTTGAGGTCTGTTTGGAGTTTTTCAATAACCATCTTTATGGGATTTATTATTGGCGTGCTGGCTAAGCGTATGATTGCTTTTTTCATCTCTTCCTCTCCTTGGGAGAGTTTTTTCTGAGTATCTTCAATGTTGCTATTTAGTGCTGTAACCTGTGCTTGGAGTTGATCAACACCTATCTGGAAGATTTTTTTTGTTTGGTGGAGCTCTCTTCGTTTATCTATTAGATTAGCAGATGCTTTTTCTCCACTTACTATCTGCTCCTGCATCTGATCAGAAGCACTTTTTGTAAATGTGACGAGTGTTTGCACGTATCCGTGCATCTGTGTGCAAGCTGCAACTAGCGCATCTTGAGAGGATGTGTCTACGTTGCTGGCTTGTGTAATAAGAGCTGTAAATGTTTTATCTGCTTCAGCTCTAGAAATAGCCCCGCCTCGCAACCTTTGCCAGGCGGGTGGTGTATAAACCTTAGTGCCATCGCTTAAGGTTTGGAGTCCCTGCCCGATGATCAGAGCGTGCTCAAGTTCACGCTGCAAAAAATCGGGCAAGGAAGGCTTTACTTTCAAAGCCTGTTCTCTTGAAAGAATGCGCATTATAGGCTCTGTTGGGCCGTAATTTGCGCTCTCTCCTGTGCTAGCTGAGCTAGAATATTTGTAGAGCTCTTCTCGATCAGCGATTTTGCTTCATCGTATGTTGGTAAATCACTTACGATTTTATCAACTTTGTTGTCCACGGCTGCAATGGATTTGGCAGCTGTGTTGTTGATCTGTCCCAAGGCTAGCCAGTTAAGGCCTGATTCTTTCAGAGCACGTATGCATCTTGGAGCGTTCTCTTTTCTTCCATATCTTTCAATCATATCCTGGTCAGTTAGGTCCTGGCAGTGTTTTTCCACATTTTCCCAGAATACACGGGTGTTTTTAAAGACAACCATTACTTGTGCCATGGTTTTTATTGTGACTTCTAAGGCTTTAATAGACGTTGCAAGCTCATTTTTTTCTACACTCAGTTGCTTCAGTTCAGTAACAGATTTAGCTAAGTTTGCGTTTACATCCATCTGCTGACCCTGTAGATCATGCAGCTTAGCTGCAGCTGCAGCTTCTTTGTCTAGTGCTGCCTCTCTTTGCTTATCAAGCCGGTCCTGCTCTGCTTTAAGCTGGTTTTGAAGTTGCTGAGCCTCGTCGTTGTAGACTTTTTCTTTAGCTTCTAGTGGATCTATTTCTGCTTGAATTCGATTTTTCTCTTCGGGGGTTGTAGCTCTAGCTAACTGCGCTTTTTTTGCAGTCAATTCAACACGTAGGTCCTGCAGATTTTTTTGTTTCTCTGCCTGGTCTTTGCCGAGCTGCCCAATGACAGCCATAATAGCGCCTGCAGGCCCTCCAGTAGCAGCGCCTGCAGCAGCAGCTGGCGCACTTCCAGCCGCAGCTCCAACTACTTTTCCAACTGCCGACCCGATGGATGTCAAAGGAGATAGTAACATGGAACCGATACTGAGATAGAACTGCCGATTTTCTGCTTTTTCAGCCCGTTTTTCATATTTAATTTTTTCTGCTCTTTGTTCTCTGATCCGCCCCTCTAGATCCTTGGTTTTTGATTCTAAAGCGTCTTGCTCGGCCTTGTGTTGCTTAAGGCTTTCTTCTACCTTTTTCTTGTCCACTACGGTGACACTTTTATCTCCTATAGCTGTAGTGGTGGCATCTTCTGAAAGTGTGACGAGCTCTTGAGATTGCGTGATTAATTTTTCGCATTCGGTACCCATATTGCTGGCAAGCTTAACACACCCGCTAACAAGGTCTAATGCATCAGCTAGATCGTTTTCTTCAGCGGAGGTTATGGCTTGTTTGTATAGCTTCAGGGCTTTGATACACGTAGAAACGAAGTTTCTAGTTGTTTGATGAGACGCTTTGACTAGATCTTGGTGCCTACTAAGAATAACGAAGATTTTCGTTTCGCAAGGGAAATTCTTACTTCCGGCGTATGCAAGTTGTAGTAAGGTTCCAACTTGAGCAAGGTGTGCCATTGAGCTTGCTACGTTGATCGTGTAGTACCCTTGAATGTTTGCTTGTACAATTTTTTTAACGCCGTCAAGCTGTACAGCTTTCTCGATATCATCAGGAGATCGGATTGCTAATACGGGATAAGGAATAGGTGGAGTTTTGGTAGTTACATCTGTTGTTGCTGCCATGATATGCTCCTACATATGGAATTTTTGAACGGGGGCCATTTGAGCATGGCGTGGGCTTTTTTTGCAAATTTTTTTATATGAAAAGGGTTTTAGAAGGGTGTCTAGGAGGAGATCAGTACTTTATCAGGGAACAGCGCTATTTTGCAGAGAACTTAAATCTGAGCCTGCAATGTTCTTTGGGGAGGGCTTATGTGTACAGGCCTCCAAGAGATATCAGAGGCTTGCAGTGGACTTTAGTTCAGGTCGGGGTAGGGCTCTTCTGGGAGAGTAAAGAGTTTGGGAGTTTCGAGTTGCTTGGCGGCGTTGTCTAAAAATGTCTGTTGCATGGGGTTATAATAATCTCCGCCTATGTAAAGAAGACCCGTCTCATCATCGATCCGCTCACATTGAAAGCGCCAGGGGTTACGTGCTTTTGAGTAGGAGATCGGATCGTTCCAGTAGTCGACAATACTTTCTCTACCTGTTGGTGAGAAAGTATAGGTCTCCATTACTTTGTTTCGAATGACAGAGAGGAGTTTTTTGACATTACCATGTAGGTCATGGATAGGGACGTAGAGGAGCCCTTCTAGTTCATAGGCTACTGCGTTGTCGCCTGCATTGGCTACTTGAGGAGAGCAGACGCGCAATTGGCGAAGTCTATTATTCTGTAAATCCATTGCACCGATGTCTTTCTGGTCATCGTAGATGAAGGCTAGGGAGACGGTGTGTTCCCATTTTTCGAGGAGGAACTCGTAGACGTTTTTTGTCATCCGTCTGTTCCAGACATCGTAGGTGAAGTAGGTGTGACACTTCTCTTGGATGAATGCAACGATCCTGCCTAAGCTGTCATACTTGTATGAGCATTCAAGAGGAGGAGTGTCTTGGGTGAACTCTTCTATATCGATTTCATTAGCTGTTTGTTTGAAGTGGTGGGAGGTGATTGCTGAGATAGAGCGAGAATCATCTTGCTCGAAGCACAGCTCTCCAAATCCCTCAATAAGGCGCTGTTTTATGGGAAGTCCATCTAAATTATGGATATGGAATCGATGGAAGTATTCATATTTGTTTCTCGCTGTGATCCTGTGGATCTCCTCGAGGTACTTGGGCCCAAATCGGTAGTAGATATGTGAGTTGTCAGGAAGGCTCATTTGGATGCGGCGTCCCTGAAGATCGTAACGACTTGAGAGAGTCTGTCCGTTGAGGAAGGTCTCTTCTACTAGGTTGCCTAGTTCGTCGTAGGAACGGTGCCCTACTTCCCCGGAGACCTTGTTTGTGATCGTAGTGACTTGGCCTCGTTTATTGTAGTCGAGAGTATAGTGTACGGTTTCATCTTCTGTAACAAGCTCAATGAGCTGTCCGAAGGTGTTGTAGGTGCATTTTGCATTTTCTGGGGTTCGGACAAGGGGAGTGAGAGGTTGGCTTTTAGTATCGAAAGTAGCCATGCCTATGAGGTTGCCTTTGAGATCGAAGTCCTCTTTTTTATAGAGGTTGCTATTCTCATCGTAGGAGTAGACGGAGAGGAGGTCTCCTTTTTGGATCTTCTCTAATCGGCCGAGATCGTCGTAGAAGAAGAATGTTTCAGAATCCCCATTTTTAGTTTCAACAGACTCTTTTGCTTTTTGTCCGAGGTCGTTGTAGCTGTAGCTAGTGACAACGCCTTCTGGATCTGTATAGGTCAAGAGGTGGAAGGTGTCGTAGGTGAAGAGTTCTTCGTGAAGAAGAGTGTTGTCTTGGTCAAAGAAACGCTTTGCAATGATTCGGCCAAAGAAATCTCTCTCGATCTGTATGCCATTTTGCTTTGAGGAGTGAGAACCGATATCGATGAGCCATGGGCGCTCGATCTGATCATAGGCGATCTGCTTTGTGGAAGAGAGAAGGCCACTTGCTGAGTAAATTTCTTGATTAACCCCATTCTCTTCGTAGTGGTAAAGGGTTTTCTTGGTGATGATGTTTCCAAATTTTTCAATAACAGAAGTTGGGCATGTGGGTCCCCCTTCGATCTCGATTATTTTCTGGATTGTGTCCTCTGGTCCACCATCGATTTTGACTTCTTTGAGGACAGAGTAATCATCGTAGGTATAGAACATCTGTAGCCAGATCTTCTCTTTTGTTCCTAAAGTAGCCGTTGCAATGAGGTTGGTGTTGCCAAGATAGGAGAATTGGGTGACATGGTCAGCGACGCATTTGGTCATTCGGTCGCGAGCGTCAAAGGTCTTGTAGATCGTAGAGTTTAGAGTTTTTTCCTCAACGGGATTCCCTTTCTTGTCATAGGAGAATAGAGAGCAAGAGAGGAGTTGTTCTGCAGCATTATAGAGCTTTTTCTCTATCAGCTCTCCCTCTTTATTCCACTTCATCACAAGGGTTTTTTGTAGATTGCCCTCTGCGTCGAACTCCTCGATTTTTTCAGGAAATAGGTCTGAGGAGTAGTAATAGACGGTCTTACTTTTGTCAGCATGTGTGACCTCTGTGTTATTTGAGGTATAGACAAAAGAGTGGAGGAGTCCGTCACTATTTTCAAGAGTTTCAACTCTTCCATCATCTTTATAACGAATCGACAGAGAGTTGTCTCTTCTGATCCCAGTGAGTTGTTTGCTGTAGTATTTAAAGGAGTTGTTATCTCCAGCGGCTGTAAGAATTTGAGGTTTTGAGAATTGGAATCGGACCTTTTGCTCATCGCTTGTACTTAGCTCACAGTCGTTGCCATTATATTCGAATCGGCACTCTGCGTAAATGGTTGTCTGAGAAGGATCGGTTGTCTTGATACCAAGGAGTCTGTGCTCTTTATCATACTCGTAACTGCGTACATTCCCATTGGGGAGGTACTCTGTTTGTAACATGAAATGGAGGTCACGTCCAACTGCATAGACTTTTCGGTAGATGCGTTCTATCCCATCAGCTGTGGTGAGTGTGAAGGTGAATTTGTTCGTCCGGAAGAGGTGCTGATTCTTAAGGTTGGTTTTTGCGCTGATTTCCCCCTTAGCAGTGTTCGGAATGCCTTTGGGTGTGATAAGAGCATAGTTCTTGCCCTCTGTCCAACGATATGTCATTGGGCAGCCATTAGGTTCAGCTAATTCTACTACGGTGTAATTTTGTGTACTCCCTTTCCCAGAGCTCTTATTTGGATCATTAAGGATGAGTGTTGTGTGTGGGAAGAATTCCCATTTTCCAGTAGAGCTGACAAAAGAGTAGTAAATGACAATCGGCTCTTTGCCTTGAACAATAATTGGGTCACTTTGGACCGATAGATCACCTGTTAAGGCATGGACACATCCCTCAACAAGAACTGTAGGGTCCCTTTCAAAGGAAGGAGCTTTGTCTGTCTGAGCAAAAAGTGTGCCAAAAAGAAGAAATAAAAGAATGAACGCGTGCATGAGTAATACCTATAAGTCGGAGTGGGAAATATTGTGCTAAAAGAGAGATTATACGACAAGGGTTTTTCTGAAATGCACGCGTTCACAGCCACTTATCAATATTCCGAATGGTGAACGAGTTAGCTTTTAGGCCTGGCTTTTTAAGATCTTTCCATTCAAGTGGCATGGCAATAGGAGCTCTGGTGAGGGCTCGAACGGAATAGGGGGCTATGACGGTTTGCCCATGGGCGTTGCGCATGGTGTCGATATAGAGAAGCCCCTTTCTTTTTTCGATTCGCGCTTCTGTGGTGCATTTTTTGGGGTAGGCTTGTGCTAAAGTATCCGCAATGGCTTTGGCGAGTGTGCGTACTTCTTCAAAGGTTCGTTTTCTTTGGAGGGAGACAGTGACATGGAGTCCTCTTGAGCCTGTTGTCATAACGGAAGGTTTGAAGCGATATTTAGTCTCGAGCAATTCTTTGAGTAGAAGGCTAACGGTGATCACACTTTTAAATGTTTGGGAGGGGCCTGGATCGAGATCGAAGACCATCTTATCGGGGTAGTCGGGCTTATCTATTTTTGAGAGCCAGATGTGGGGAGTGATGCAGTTTTGGTTGGCAAGCCAAAGGAGTGTGGCTTTGTCATTGCATAGGATCATCTGGATGGGGGCTTTTTCTTTTAGGGGGATTTTTTTTGTTTTGACCCAGGGAGGCATCCCTTGTGGGGCGTTTTTTTGGAAAAAGCCCTGTTTATCGATTCCCTGGGGGAATCGCTGCATGGAGATGGGGCGGTTGCGGATGTGGGGAAGCATAAGTATTGCTACTTTGGAGTAGTAATCAGCGAGCTCTTGCTTGGTGATTTTCCCCTTAGGGAAGAGGATTTTATCGGGGTGGGTGATTTCGACTTTTGTCATCGAACACTCTCCCGTTTGACGTTTTTAGCGAGTTTGTCTTTGCGTAGACCCAAAAACCTGGGGTGGCGCAATTTGCCGCTTTTTGTCCACTCAGTAAAAGCAACTTCGCAGACAAGATGAGGACTTACAAAATGCACTTTTGTTTCTCTTGGCTGTGTATGGAAGGGACAGGTAGCTCGCTCGAGTTTCTCGAGCTGTTTGGTAAGGGAGATTAGGAGCCTTGTATCGTACCCTGTTCCAATTTTTCCAGCGTAGTGTAGTACTCCTTTGTCATAATATCCTACTAGGAGAGCTCCAAACCCAACTCGGGAGCCTTTAGGTTCCGTATAGCCTCCGATGACAAGTTCCTGTCTTTGAGAACACTTGAACTTGAGCCAGTCACGTGTTCTTTTGCTTTGGTATTTGGCATTTATGTTTTTCCCGATGAGCCCCTCTAACCCCTTTTTGCACGCTTTTTTGTATTGGGCCTCTCCTTCCTTCTTAATGTGGGAGGTATAGCGTACGGGTCCCCCGAATGAGAAAAGGGCTTTGAGCTGTTTTTTTCTTTCTAGGAGGGGAAGGTTTGTAAGGGATTTGTCATCCCAAAACAGGAGATCGAAGACATAGAAGTAGAGGGGGGTGCGGGTGCGGGCTCGGTTTTGTAGTTTTGCAAAACTCGTCACTTTTCCTTCAAAAGCTACGAGCTCACCATCGGCAACGAAATCCTTGCTTTTTTTCTCTTCGAGGGTTTTTACAATACGGGGAAAGTCTTTGTTTAAGGGTTTTCGATTTCGGGAGAAAAGGGTGACTTTGCCATTGGATTTTACTGCGATGCATCGGATTCCATCGAACTTTTCCTCAAAGATCCACTCTTTATCAGAGAAAATTTTGTTAGAGAGGGTGGCAAGCTGAGGAGCTATCCAGCAAGGCTTCATGTCTTTGTCCTCACTTTGATCATGAGCCAGTTTTTTTCTTTGAAGTGGACTAGGGCATAAGTGCCTTTTAGCTTTTTACCTTTAGCTCGAAATTCAACGACTCCGTCTTTGAAGCATTTAGATAGGGAATCGGCCTTCACATTTTCAATGGTTCCAGAATCCCAGATTTCTACTTTGCCAGCGCCATATTTCCCCTCTGGAATGACTCCTTCGAATTTAGCATAGGAGAGGGGGTGGTTTTCTGTGAGAACAGCAAGGCGCTTCTCTCCTAGTTTTTTAGGTGGCCCTTTGGGAACAGCCCATGACTTGAGTGTACCGCGGATCTCTAGGCGCACATCGTAGTGGAGAGTACGCGCGTGGTGCTTCTGGATTACGAAGATTGGTTCCTTTCCCATTCTTTGCATATAACAGTAGTCTTTATTTTATATCTTTTGAATAGAGATGGAAAGTTTCTTTTCTGATAGTCTCTTCGCCTCAACTTTTAATCAGGAGAAAAAAATGAGTAATCTTGTCACAGGAAATAACCTTTCTATCGAGCACTTCCAAGCTGTCCATGTCTCTAATCGACAGATTGTGCAGCTATTTACAGATCACCCCAAGCTTTTAGAGAAAAACAAACCACAATTTACAGAGGCTCTTGGAATCTATGTTGAAGAGCTCCGTTTGGGAGGAGACTCAGAACTTCATGGAGAAGCGCTCAGGGTAGCTCACGCTGTTTTTAATAATTCAGTTTTTGACGATGTTCTTCCCGATGTAATCAATACAAATTTGAATCGTAAATACGAGTGTTTTGAAGAAGAGGATATGATCGAAGAGATGGAGACGGCCATTCAAAAAAGACGTCTAGCTAGCGATCTTAGCTTGATACAGCTTGCGACTTTGAGTGCACTTTTTTGCTCAACTCAGTATTTGAAGCAGACAGATAGTAAGAGGAAACACTTAATCCAGGTCGCCTGTGATAATGGGCATGTAGAGGTTGGACACTACCTCATTGAACAAGGAAATATGAAGAAAGAAGAAAATTATCGGGAAATAATCGAGCGTTTTCTTGTTGTTGCCTGTGAAAAAGGGAAGCTCTCAATTATAGAACCCCTTGTAAAAGACAACAATCCACTAC
The DNA here is from genome assembly GCA_021772375.1 of Chlamydiota bacterium. Classification (GTDB taxonomy): domain Bacteria; phylum Chlamydiota; class Chlamydiia; order Chlamydiales; family Rhabdochlamydiaceae; genus Sacchariniichlamydia. Next base: position 56,952 of record JAJFME010000009.1, read on the forward strand.
GCAGACATATCCAAAAGGATGACTCGGCTCTTCGAGCAGCCTTTGAACAAAAGCATCTAGATGTTGTTGTATATTTGCAAAGTCAGGGGGCTTCATTTCACGCGAAGGATGAAGACGAGCTAGCAGCATTTTTGGAGTTCACAACTCCTGACTTTTAAAGGGAGCTCTGATCAACTCGAAATTTTTAGATTTAGATGGATTTTGGAGATGAAATCTCGTTTGGAGAAATAAGCTGATTATTGATAGTCAGTAGGTTCTTCGAAAACGAGACTTTAGTCTGAAAGATTCTGAAGATAAAACAATCGAGTTAATCAGGGATTCTTGAAAGCTATTTCTTTCTGGGAATAGCTTTGAAGCCACACCCTTTAAGCATTCGGGGTTGTTCGAAGTTTTCAATGACGGGCCACTTGCGGCAGACCATCGGACGAAGCTTGTGATGCTTGCACGAGCCGTCCTTTTGTAAATAACGACAGCCCATGATCATGACGCGGTGGTTTTCATATTCGTAGTCTTCTTTGTCTCTTAAGTAGAAGCCTTGGAACTGCGTATTCCAAAATTGAAAGGCCCACCCAAAAAATCCTTTGGGTTTGCGGATCATGATGTAGTGGCAGCAGTTACCCCGTTTCTTGCATTTTCCAACTGTTTTGAAAGGGGGAGGGATGAGCCAGCGAGCAAATTTCTGCATGGTTACATCGAGCAGTACGAAGGGGAGGAAGAAAAGGCGAACGGGCCAACGGATGAAGCCGGGAACTTTTTGGCGAGGGATCCCTCCTGTTGGGGAAGAGGGCTCTTCTGTCGCATCACCTGCTTTGAAAATTAGATCTTCAAGATTCATAGGTGTATTTTATTAGAGATCCACTCTATATCTCAAGATATGAAATATATTCGAATTTTAGAGGATCTCAGTCTTGGTGATGTTCCCCTTGTCGGGGGCAAAAATGCGTCCCTGGGAGAAATGATCGGCGCTCTTCAATCGAAGGGGATCCGTGTTCCTTTGGGCTTTGCAACAACAGCTGAGGCGTATTTTGCCTTGCTGGATCACAACGGATTGCGTCCTAAAATTTTTAAGATGAAGGGTTCTTTGGCGAGAAGAGCAATTCTGAAAAGTGCATTTCCTAAAGAAGTGGAAGAAGAGATCGTAGCAGCTTATCGCAGGCTTTCAAAAAAATATGGAAAAGACGTAGCTGTTCGCAGCAGTGCAACGGCAGAAGATCTCCCAGAAGCTAGCTTTGCAGGGCAACAAGAGAGCTACCTCAATGTTGTTGGAGAGAAGGCTCTTCTTCTCGCTTGTAAAAAATGTTTTGCATCTCTGTTTACGGATCGGGCTATTGCATACCGAGAAGAGAAGGGGTTTGCACACGATCAAGTAGCCCTTTCTGTTGGGGTGCAGAAGATGGTTCGCTCTGATGTGGGATGTTCTGGGGTTTTGTTTACGCTTGATACAGAGAGTGGTTTCCGAGATGTGGTGGTTATTAATGCAGCATTTGGTTTGGGAGAAAATGTCGTCCAGGGTGTGATCGAACCTGACGAGTACATGGTTTTTAAGCCTCTCTTAAATAAAGAGTGCGCACCGATCATAGAGAAAACATTGGGCAGCAAAGCTCTTCGCATGGTCTACAGTAAGAATGGGACAAAAAATGTGGGGCTAACCAAGAAGCAAAAGGGACAGTTTGCTTTAAGTGATGCGCAAATCTTAGAACTTAGTAGATGGGCCGTAATGATCGAGTCCCATTATGCAAAACCGATGGATATCGAGTGGGCGCTCGATGGAAAAACAGGTGAGCTCTACATTGTCCAAGCAAGACCTGAGACGGTACAGTCACAGAAGAAGAGCTCAGTATTCAAGACATTTTCGCTAAAGAAAAAGGGGAAGATGCTTTTAGAGGGGCTTGCGATTGGCGAGGCGATTGTCTCAGGCAAGGTGCAGGTGATTCGCTCTGTTACTAATATCAAAGAATTCAAGCCAGGATCGATTCTTGTTACAGAGATGACCTCTCCCGATTGGGTGCCCATCATGAAAAAAGCAGCTGGTATCATCACGAATCACGGAGGGCGTACTTCTCATGCTGCGATTGTAAGTCGAGAACTAGGTTTGCCAGCGATTGTTGGAACGGAGTCAGGAACGTTAAAACTGAAAAATGGTCAATCGATCACTCTTTCCTGTGCTGAAGGAGAGACGGGAGTTGTCTATGAAGGTGTTCTGGAGTTTGAAGAGAAAGAGATCGATACATCGAAATTGCCACAGATAGAAACAGAGATTATGCTCAACTTGGCAAGTCCACAAGAAGCGCTTCGTTGGTGGCAGCTTCCCGTCAAAGGGGTGGGGCTCGCTCGGATGGAGTTCATTATCAACGACCAGATCAAGATCCATCCGATGGCCCTTATCCACTATCAAAAAATCAAAGATCGAAAGGTACTACGAGAAATCGATGCGATCACAGCTGGATATAAAGATCGAAAAGAGCACTTTATCGAGAAGCTAGCCCTTGGTATCGGCAAGATTGCAGCTTCTGTCTATCCCCACAAAGTAATCACTCGGATGAGTGATTTTAAAACCAATGAGTATGCAAATCTTATCGGAGGCTCTGAGTTTGAACCGAAAGAGGACAACCCGATGCTAGGTTTTCGCGGGGCTTCACGTTATTACAGTCCTCGTTACCGGGAGGGATTTGCTCTTGAATGCCAAGCGATCAAGCGAGTGCGCGATACACTGGGCTTTAAAAATGTCATTGTGATGATCCCTTTTTGTCGCACCCTTGAAGAAGCAGATCAGGTTTTTGCTGTAATGGAAGAAGAAGGGCTAAAAAGAAAAGAGGTCGAGGTTTATGTGATGTGCGAGATCCCTTCTAATGTAGTCCTGGCAGAAGAGTTTGCTGATCGTTTTGATGGATTCTCTATTGGATCGAATGATCTCACACAACTTGTTCTAGGTGTTGACAGGGACTCTGAAGAATTAGCCCCTCTTTTCGATGAGCGCAATGAAGCAGTCAAGCGGATGATTCGTCAAGTCATTGCAGTGGCTAAAAAGAAAGGGAAAAAGATTGGGATTTGTGGCCAGGCTCCAAGTGACTATCCTGATTTTGCCAGCTTTCTTGTAGAGGCTGGAATCGATACCATTTCTCTTAATCCCGACAGCGTAATCGGGGTGATCAAGCGGCTTGCTGCCTCGAAGCCCAAGTGACTTATATCTAGTTATGGGGTGTGCTATGGATCCGATCAGAAACCCTTATTTTCCGGGAGCGGGGGCTCCTCCACCTGAATTGGTTGGTAGGAATCCTCTCCATTAACGCCCACCACCACCACCGGATGACCCGCCACCAGATGCGCGGAAGCGGTGCTCTTTTGTTCTTTCTGGGCCGAAGTAGTTAAGTGCGATGACACCGCTTAAGAAGCGAGCAGAGTTGCGCCCTGCTGCAGAAACCCAAATACCTCCAAGTAGACCTACATTTGCATTGAAGTTGTATTCGAGAGCTGGTGCAAAGCTGAGTTGAAATGATTTGGGTTTTCCTAAGGGAGCAGGAGCTCCACTTGGGAGGGTGCCCTGGAATCCAGAGGCCGTGACTTTATTTCTGTAGAGAATATCTATATCACAGGCTAAGACCCAGTTTTGGTTGAAGGTATATTCAAAACTTCCGAGTAACTCGCACCACCATTTGGGACGAACCCGTGCGTCCGTGTCGGGGGCTCCTCCGTAGGCGTTGACTCCTTTGACGTTGACGCTTGTGGGAAAGGTGATGTCTCCGTAGAGGCGGAAGCGGAGCCAGTGGCAGTTGGGAAGCTCGTAGAGTTTGCTTGCTCCAAAACCAAACGCTGTTTGAAAAGAGCCTTCTCCTCCAATATCTGTTCCAAGTTTTTTTGGTTTAAGTTTTTGAAAGCGGCCTGTTGGAAATGTCTCTTGGATAAAAAGGCGGAGCGATGGAGAAGTATTGTGGTGGGTGTCAGAAAGGAGCTGGAAGGAGAACTGAGCTATGAAGTCGTTGAACTCAAAGCTGGAAACCCCTTGCGTTTCATTCCAGCTAGCTTGAGGGGTGATTTCGATATCAGCCCAAGAGGTTAATCCGATATAGGTGGGGATTTGGAAGTTGGATTCTATGAAGTTGGGAGTGGAAACTGTACTCCAATGATCATTGTACCTGCCAGTTGTTGTTGTGTAGAAAAAGTAGGGCTCAATGTTGACATATCCCCCTGGGACAATGTCAGCGGAAGGGGTGAGAATGGGTCCTGTGAACCAGGGAGGAGGACACTCCTTTTCTTCGGCACTGGCTCTAAAAGCTAGCAAGAGGGTAAGAGAGAAAAGGAGCGATCGTAGTTGCATTTTCTATAGGTGGGTCGAGATCTCCAAGCCCAGCTCGAGTAGAATCAAAACCATCAAGAGAGCTAGAAAGATTTTTCCACCCGGGATTTGCCGTCCTGTTGTGTGTCCTTTTTTGTAACGGCCTACCCAAGCCATAAGAGGTGGGAAGATCCCAAATAGAATCGCGCAGCTAATTCCTCCGGCGAACCCCAAAGCAGATAGGAAAATATTCTCATTGATCATAGAGATGATGAGTGGGGGAACGAATACGAGTAAGCAGAGGACTGCTTTCCCAGCACCTTCTTTTTTGACTTTGAAGCCATCGGCTAAAAAGTCAACGAAAGCAAGAGCTAGTGCAATGTAGGAAGCTGTCATTGTGAAGAAGGCAAATGCTTTGCCTATCTCAACTACGGGAGCGCTCCCTATGAAGTGTTTAAGCGGAGTGACAGCGTTGTATCCACTATTTGCAGCCTCGATGAGTCCGTTGGGGCCTTCGACCGGGATGATCCCTAAGATGAGAACCTGCCAGATGACATAGACAGCGAGTGGGATGGATGTGCCGAGGAGAATGGATTTACGTACTTTTTTGTAGTCCTGCTTCATGTAGGAAACAAGGGTTGGGATAATCACTTGGTAGGTGAATGCGGTAAAGAGTACAGGGATCGCAAGCCATACTTTGCTCCAATTAGCATAGGCAAGTTGACTAACCTCTACGTGCTTTGCTGATACGATGACGAAGAGGAGGTAGGAGATCAATACTCCAGAGAAGATGAAAAAATTGAGCCTATCCACTGTTTTCGTTCCAAGATAGACGATCGGAGCAAAGAGGGCTACATAGATAAGCATTGAGGGGATAGTGCCGAGGCTACCGGAGAGAATTTGACTAGTGACATCTCCACCACCTGCGATATGTGCAATCATGACCATCTCGAATAAGAAGAGGTAGACAAGCCAGCAGACGATCTGTCCAGGCTTGCCGAGAAGGCGGCCAACCATAGTGATTAAATTAGAGCCTTCTGGCATCCAACTGCATACCTCAAGAAGAAGAAGCCCTGTGCAGAGCATAAAGGCCCAGCAGACAAAATAGACGAGGATCGAAGGGAGGAAGCCTCCTGGTCCTGTCACGACAGGGAGGGCCAGCATTCCAACGCCGATGGTGGTTGCTGCGATTAAAAGGGCTCCGCCAATGACGCTGCCTTGAGAGTGCTTCATTATATCTGCCTAAACTTTGGTTTAAATCCCGGATAGGGTAATCTAGCTGTAAAAAAAAAACAAGTATATGGCTACAGCTCTACCATTAGAAATTTCAGATGTATTGCATATTCAACTTAAGACGTTTGTTGATGAGCGGGGCTCTTTTATGGAGATGTACCGCAAGCCTCTCTATGAAGAGTTGGGAATCAGCTGCTCTTTTGTCCAAGATAACTACTCTTTTTCGAAAAAGGGGACGATCCGCGGGATGCATTTCCAGTCAGATCCAGGACAGGCGAAGCTTATCTCGGTAATTTCTGGAACGATCTATGATGTCTATGTGGATATTAGGCCCGCATCTTCAACTTTTGGGAGGTGGGGGGCAAAAGAACTTGATAGTAGCCAGCCAGAACAGCTCTTTATCCCAGAAGGGTTTGCTCATGGCTTTGCGGTTTTAAGTGATACGGCTCACGTTCTCTACAAGGTAAGCACTATTTTTAATCCGGAGATGGAAAAAACATTTCGCTTTGATGATCCAACAGTTGGGATCGAATGGCCTGTTGATACACCCATTCTCTCTAAACGAGATCAAAATGCCCCCTCTTTTCAGGAGGTTATTGGGTGAAAATCTGGATTTTAGGAGCAGGAGGACAGTTAGGAGGAGCGCTTATCGATCGGTGCTCTGTTGAAAAAATCCCATTTGTCGCATCGAAGAGAGAAGATATAGATATCACCGACTTGGAAGCGCTCAAGCGAATGGCTGAAAAGATTGTGTGCACGCATATCATCAACTGCGCAGCCTACACGGATGTAGATGGGGCAGAGCAAGATGAAAAAAAAGCCTTTGCAGTGAATGCTCAAGGACCCGAAAACATAGGTATTGTAGCCAGAGAGAATGGCATGCATGTGGTGCAGGTTTCTACAGACTATGTGTTTGATGGAGAGAAAGAGATCCCTTACCTAGAGACAGATAAACCCAATCCTCTTGGAGTTTACGGAAAAAGTAAATGGGAAGGGGAGGAACGTTTGCAAGACCAGTTCAGTTCTGCTTGTATTGTAAGAACTTCTTGGATCTTTGGTCATCAAGGAAAAAACTTCATTTCATCGCTTATCAAGCAATTTCAAGAAAAAGATCATATCCACGCAGTAGAGGATCAGGTGAATCGAGCAACTTACAACAGAGATTTAGCTTGGGCTCTTGTGGATCTCTGTTGTCATAGCGGAATATTTCATTTTGCAAATGGGGAGCCACTCAGTCGTTATCAAATTGCACAAGACTTTTATAAAGAAGCAAGAGCTCGAAGTCTTCCTATAAAATGCCAAAAAATTTCTCCAGTTTCTTTTGGCGTATTTCCAGTTCTTTCTCCTCGTCCTGTCTATTCGGTCCTGGACACCGAAAAAGTAGCTCGAGTCCTTGGAAGAAAACCCCGCTTATGGGAAACTGTTCTAGGAGAGTATTTCGATCATGTCTCAACAATCTATTAAGAGGATCCTAGTTACAGGAGGGGCGGGCTTCATTGGCTCAGCTTTCGTGCGCTATGTACTTGGACAGAAAAGTTCTGTAGAAAAACTTATTAATCTCGACAAGCTCACCTATGCAGCTAATCTAGATAGTCTTGCTAGTGTAGAAGGAGACCCTCGTTATGTTTTCATCAAAGGCGATATTCAAAATGGACCTCTTGTAGAAGAGCTTGTTCGGACCCATGAGATCGACACGATCGTTCACTTCGCAGCTGAAAGTCATGTTGATCGGAGCATCTCAGACCCTCGTCTTTTCTACAAAACGAATGTTGAAGGGACAATTTCCCTCCTTGAAATTGTTCGTCGTTTTCCCCACATCCATTTTCATCATATCTCGACTGATGAAGTATATGGATCGATAGAAGAAGGGACCTTTTTTGAAGATTCTCCCTACAGGCCCAATTCCCCTTATGCAGCGTCGAAAGCAGCTTCTGATCATTTCGTAAGAGCCTATGCAAAGACCTATAATCTTTCTGTGACGCTCTCTCATTCGAGTAACAACTATGGCCCACATCAGTACAGAGAGAAGTTCATTCCTCGGATGATTTATAACTGCTTGAAAAAAGAGCAACTTCCCGTTTATGGCAAAGGGATCAACGTACGTGATTGGCTCTTTGTTGAAGACCATGCCGAGGCAATTTGGCTTATATTAGAGAAGGGGAAGAGGGGAGAGCACTATAATGTTGGGGCAAACTCGGAGATGCGCAATATCGATCTTTTAAAAATGCTGATCGAGCGCTTAGCCGACGTCCAGGGCGACAATCTAAATCAGCTCCAATCTCTCATCACCCATGTCGAAGATCGTCCAGGACACGATTTGCGCTATTCTCTTAGCTCGAAAAAACTAGAGAGCGACCTTGGGTGGGAGCCGAAACATCCGTTTGATCTGGGGATTGAAAAAACGATTCAGTGGTATGTCGATGCTTGGAAATAAAAAAGTTGTTTGCGTGATCCCTGCAAGGCTTGGATCTACTCGATTTCCTCGAAAAATGCTTGCATTATTGAAGGGAAAACCGCTTGTGCAGTGGGCTTATGAAGGGGCACTGGAGTGCACAGTTTTTGATGAAGTTGTCGTTGCAGTAGATAGTGAAGAGCTAATGGATGCAATTCATGATTTTGGGGGCAAAGCGATCCTCACAGCAGCTAGCTGCCAAAGTGGTACAGAGCGGCTTGTTGAGCTAGCGACCACGCATGCTCTTGATGGAGATATCTGGGTCAATTGGCAGGGGGATGAACCTTTCGTCTCTCCATCGGTAATTGACGATCTTTTACAAAGTTGTAGTTCTTCTGATGAAGAGGTCTGGACGCTTAAGCACAGAATTGGAACGGCGGAAGAGATCCAATCACCTCATGTTGTTAAAGTAGTTTGTGACAGAGAGGGAAAAGCTCTCTACTTTTCCCGTTCTTGTATTCCACATGGTGCAAGTGAGGTATTCAAGCACGTGGGGATCTATGCCTACACAAAAGAGGCCCTTCGAAAAATTTCTACTCTTTCCCCCTCTCCTCTCGAACAGTTAGAGCGATTGGAGCAACTCCGATTCCTTTATCATGGGATGCAAATTCGGGTTCATGAAACTAGCGAAGAAATTTTTGGAATCGATACAAAAGAAGAGCTCCTAGTAGCGGAACAAATCCCGATTTGTTAAGCTACTCATCCTATGAACGCGACTGAATACAAATACGGGTTTTCCACAGAAATCGAGACGGAAACCATCCCGAAAGGGCTATCAGAAGAGACCATCCGTGCGATTTCTGAAAAAAAGAATGAACCCCCTTTCCTTTTGAACTTTCGCCTGCGTGCATTTGAGAAATGGAAGCAGATGGAAGAGCCTGTATGGGCAAACGTCAACTTCAAGCCAATCGACTATCAAGATATTTGTTACTATTCTTCCCCTAAGAAAAAACAATCCCTCGAGAGTCTTGATGAGGTAGACCCAGAGTTACTAAAAACATTTGAAAAACTTGGCATCCCTTTAGAAGAGCAGAAACGCCTTTCTGGAGTGGCAGTTGATGTCGTCTTTGATTCAGTCTCACTTGGAACGACCTTCAAAAAAACATTAGAAGATGCAGGGGTCACTCTTTGCTCGATCTCCGAGGCTGTACAGAAATTCCCAGAGCTCATAGAGCAGTACATGGGAACCGTCGTCCCTATTGGAGACAACTACTTTGCAGCTCTTAATTCAGCTGTTTTTTCTGATGGGTCATTTGTCTATGTTCCAAAGGGAGTGCGCTGCCCTATAGAGCTTTCCACCTATTTCCGGATCAATGATCGGACAACAGGACAATTTGAGCGAACGCTGATTATTGCAGAAGAGGGCTCTTATGTTAGTTACCTAGAAGGATGCACAGCTCCTGCCTACGATAACAACCAGTTGCATGCAGCTGTTGTTGAGCTGGTAGCTCATGCTAAGTCGGAAATCAAATATTCTACCGTGCAAAATTGGTATGCGGGTGATCCTAAAACAGGCAAAGGGGGGATCTTCAACTTTGTTACCAAGCGAGGGCGTTGCGCAGGCTACCAGTCGAAAATTTCTTGGACACAAGTTGAAGCAGGTGCTGCAATCACCTGGAAGTACCCCAGCTGTATCCTCCAAGGAGATGAGTCAGTAGGGGAGTTCTATTCCGTTGCGTTGACCAATGGAAAAATGCAAGCAGATACAGGCACTAAAATGATCCACCTTGGGAAAAATACCAAGTCGACCATCATCTCGAAAGGGATCTCAGCAGACGAATCACACAACAGCTACCGAGGCCTTGTTAAAGTAGCTCCTCGAGCTGTAAGTGCACGTAACTACACCCAATGTGACTCGATGCTCGTTGGTAATAAATGCTCAGCAAATACCTTCCCCTATATCGAGACAGCAAATGCAAGTAGCGAAATTGAGCACGAAGCCTCTACATCCAAGATGAACGAAGAGCAACTCCTTTACTTGCAAGCTCGCGGAATCGATAGAGAAGATGCGATCAACCTGATTGTAAATGGATTTTGTAAAGAAGTGTTTCAAGAGCTGCCACTCGAATTTGCAGCAGAAGCACAACGACTTCTAACCCTTAAACTCGAACATTCGGTGGGATAAAAACGATGTTAATAATAAAAAACCTACATGTCTCTGTTGAAGGGAATGTTATCCTAAAAGGGATAGACCTCGAGATCAAGAAGGGGGAGATCCATGTGATCATGGGACCTAATGGAGCAGGGAAATCCACTCTAGCTAAAGTTCTTGCAGGAGATCCGTCCTATGAGATTATCTCAGGTGAAGTTATCCTAGAGGAGCAAAACATCCTTGATTTAGAACCTGAAGAGCGCGTCCATGGAGGACTATTCGTCGGGTTTCAGTATCCGGTCGAGATCCCAGGGATCACCAACCTTCAGTTTTTGCATGCAGCCTACAATGCAAAACGGAAAAGCAGAGAAGAAGCTCCTATTGCAGAGGACGCCTTCCGTGAATTGCTCACAGAGAAACTAGACCTACTTGAAATGAAGCCAGAGTTTATGGAAAGAAGCCTCAACGAAGGGTTTTCAGGTGGAGAGAAAAAACGGAATGAGATTCTACAGATGGCTGTGCTAGATCCGCTTATGGCCGTACTTGACGAGACTGATTCAGGGCTAGATATCGATGCAATGCGGATTGTAGCATGTGGTGTCAAGCGCCTCTTCTCCCCAGAAAAAGGCCTACTTCTGATCACTCATTATCAGAGACTACTCGATTACATTCGTCCACATGTTGTTCACGTGATGATGGATGGGCAGATCGTCAAAAGTGGCGGTGCAGAGCTTGCACAGGAGCTCGAAGAAAAAGGATATGACTGGTTACAGGTAAGAGCGTGAAAGAAGCATTCATAGCTAGTTTAGAAGAGCACTTTGAAGGGAATCTAGAAGAGATCACCCCGCTGCAAAAAGCGATCCGGCAAAAAGCCTGGGACCGTTTTATGCAGCTTGGTCCTGCTGAGAAAAAAGACCCAGGGTACCAGTATTTCCCTCTGAGTCGTTTCTATCAAGAGACCTATGCCCCTTCCGATTCTGCGGAGATTCCAGAAGAGCAACTCACGGCGATCATACATCCAGAATGTCGCCATAGCTACGTCACTTTTTTAAATGGCCGTTACTCTCCCGAGCTCTCTGACATCACAGCCCTTCCCTCAGAAGTTATTGTCTTACGTCTAAGAGATGCCCTAAACCAATATGGCACCTTCCTGCAGGGACGGCTATCTAGAACTATCAAAGAAGAGATCGATCCGTTTGCCACTCTCAATATAGCTCTTATCAAAACGGGCCTTTTTATTTACGTCCCACCTAAAGTCGTCGTCGATACTCCCATTCAGTGTATCCACCTTATCTCAAGTGACCGCCCAGTTGTTGTGAACCCCAGAATTCATTTCTTTTTAGGCAAAGAATCCAAAGTCAAATGGATCTACGATCATACCTGTCTTAAAGATTTTGAATACTTCTCTAATGGAGTCATCGACATCGCTTGCGAAGAGGGGGCAAGCTTCGAGCAGTACGGCGTACTCAATCCATGTCATCAAGGATGGAACCTAGAGGCTACTCGTGTCACACTTAAACGCGATGCGAAATTCAAAAGTCTTACGACAACCCCTGGAACCAAGTCTGTACGGCAAGATTTCCGAATCTCTCTTATGGGGGAGAACGCTTCATGTGATCTAAAAGGCGTTTGTGCACTTTCAGAAAATAGACAAGCACATGTCAACGTTCTCGTAGACCATCAAGCTCCTCATTGCCATTCAAGTCAGCTCTTCAAAAACATTCTAGGTGGGACTAGTAAAGCCAGCTTCGAGGGGAAAATTCTTGTACAACCCGAAGCACAAAAAACAGAAGCCTATCAGCTCAATAGCACACTACTCATTAGTGACCATGCCGTTGCCAATAGTAAGCCTAACCTCGAGATCTTTGCCGATGATGTCAAGGCCTCTCATGGAGCAACGGTTACACAAGTCAACCCTGAGCATCTTCTCTATCTTAAAAGTAGAGGTATTGGGCAAGAAGTTGCCAAAAAACTCCTCGTTGCAGGATTCAGCTTAGATATTCTTCAAGATGTACCCTTCGCGTCAGTTCGTGAACGGATGCAGCAACTCATAGAGAAACACCTCGCATGAGCCTTGCAGAAGATATTCGTGAAGACTTTCCTATCCTCAAGAAGAATCTGATCTATTTCGATTCAGCGGCCACTACACAGAAACCCCAAAGTGTCATCGATGCCATCTCCAATTTCTATGCTAATGAATGTGGCACCGTCCACCGTGCCATCTATCGCCTCTCTGCTCAAGCGACAAAACAGTACAACGATGTCCGCGAGCGCGTAGCCCACTTTCTTAACGCTAAAAGTTGCAATGAAGTCATCTTCACTAAAGGGACTACAGACAGTATCAACTTAGTAGCCCAGTGCTATACCCAACTACTGAGCCCAGGTGATGAAATCATCATCTCCGAGATGGAGCACCACTCCAATATCGTTCCGTGGCAACTCCTTTGTGAGCGAACAGGTGCCATACTTAAAGTCATCCCAGTTAACGATCGCGCTGAGCTCGATCTCGACGCCTATCAAAATCTTTTAAATCCTCGTACTAAACTAGTCGCCATTGCCCATATTGCCAACAGTACTGGCACCATTAACCCTATCCACTCCATCATAGAAAAAGCGCACGCTAACGGCGCTAAAGTGCTAATCGACGCTGCGCAAAGCACAGCGCATATAGCACTTGACGTGCAAGCTCTCGATATCGACTACCTAGCTCTCTCCGCCCACAAAGCCTTCGGTCCTACAGGAGTCGGTGTTCTTTATGGAAAATACGATCTGCTCGAAGAGCTCCCTCCCATCCAAGGAGGCGGGGACATGATTGACACTGTCACCCTAGAAAAAACTACTTATGCCAAGCCTCCAATCCGTTTTGAGGCGGGTACACCGCCCATCGCCCAGGTCATTGGTTTTGGAGCAGCTCTTGATTACATCACAAACCTTGGCCTCGAGAACATCTACAGCTGGGAACACAAGCTCTTGACTCATGCAACAAGCGAGCTCCAAACTATCCCCAACCTAAAAATCATCGGTACAGCAGCTAATAAATCGAGTATCATTAGTTTCATCATCGAAGGGGTCCACCATCTTGACCTAGCGACTCTCCTTGACCTCGAAGGAATCGCTATCCGTACAGGCCACCACTGCGCCCAGCCCCTCCTTCACCGCTTTGGTCTCACCGGCACAAATCGGATCTCGTTTGCTCCCTTCAATACCTGTGAGGAGATCGATATCTTGCTTATGCATCTGCGTAAGGCTCTGACTGTTCTTTTGTAGCAAGTTCTTTCTGCTATATGCCCAATTTAGCAGGTGCCAATATTTTGCTTAGTTCGTGGTATAGCTCACTTTTTACGATACCAAAATCGGGTAGGCTGGAAACTAGATAATGCAAATGAGTATCCCAATCTTTCAATGTCTGTTCAATCATTGTAGGATCAAAAAAATCATCAACACTGCTGAAGGATACATCTTTTGCAAGACATTTTTCTGGAAGAAATGTTCGTATGCTTTCAAAATTCAACTCATTTTTGTAGCTCCTAAAAATATTCCAGAGATCGTAGTAATCTCTTGCACGAGATCTAGTCCAGCTCTTCTCATATGACTTTTTAGTCTTTTGAAGAATCCCTCTTAGCTTTTCTATTACAATTTCTTCTAGGGAGTAGGTCTGTAATGTCGAATCGATAGCCTCTTCATAGGAGTGTATAATTTGTCTTGCCACTGGGGGAGTGACTATGGACTCATCAAATGTAATTTCAACCATGGCCGTAACCAATGGCTCACGTTGTTTTGGAAACTGAGCTCTTATTTTAAATGCTTCTTGCCCGCCTGGGTGATGATCTTTTTCTCTGTAGCGCTCACAGGTTGTCATAATGGGTGCATACTTTCCCATCAGCTGCTCGGCTATACTGACAGCTTCGCGGACTTTTTTTTCTAAATTCTTTCCTTTGAATAGCTCCGGAAGGGCAGTGAAATCAAGATCTTCTGAAAACCTATAATCTCCAAAATAACATTTTTTAAGAGCGGTGCCTCCTTTAAAGACCATATTAGAACGCAGTTCGGGAACGTTGGATAATCCAACTAGTATCCAAGAAAGAAGGTAATCCTGTTGCACAACGCCTAAACGAATCTCGTTATTACGAGAATAGGCCTTAAGTCGGCTATCAAGGGACTTTTGTATGTTCATTTTTATAGGTTCTCCATGATCATCCATGTTTTATTAATCGGGCCTCTTTTGGAACCAGTTGGGTCGAGAGGTGTAAGATTTGTTGTTTCTACTTCCAAGAGAGGTTTCAGCTTATCAGTAGAAACGCCCAGCTGTTGCAAAATATAGCCCAGTCGTTTCGATACGACTTTTTCAAGTTTCAACGCATATTGTATTATCTTTTCGATATCTAAATCGCTAGACATGCCTATTTTGAAGGCATGGAGAAGTTCTGCAAAATTCCCACAGTATTGAGGCTGTCTCAGGCCGTCCAATAAAGTTCTTTCGACATCAGTGATTTGAATTTGTGCTTCTTCAACCCAGACTTTTTCAAAACCAAAGAAGTATTCGGGCTGAACTCTGATAAAACGATATACATCGCTATAAATTTTTCTTGGGATGTTGGTGCTCTTGGGAGTGATCGAATAAATGATATTAGGAGTTTGCTGAGTAAGGCCATGAAAGTGCATCGCTGTCCAATGGCTTATTGCAGATGGAAAAACAAGAGCTTGAGCAATTTCAAAGTCATGAGGGGGAGTAAATAATCCTGACTCAGGTGTAAATGCATAGACCCCTTTCCTCAGGCTCTCGATCCAATTGTTCTTTTTCAAAAGAGTGAGTGCTTCAGGGGTGTATTTTTCACTTATCCCAGCAGAAGCGGCAGCAGCCATAGCCTCTTCAGAAGTGAAAATGCGATATCCATCACTTGCCAATATCCTTAACATTTCCAATCCAACAAGTGTTTTTTTTCGTCGGTTACCCACCCCATCCTCCTGCAAATAGGTTTTCTTTAACTATAAATCGTGTGTGGATTTTTGGACAGTGTCCAATTATCAACACACGATTTATTGCACGTAAAATCTTTAAGCCTTTGGTAATAAGTGAGAAGAGGCGAATATTCTTCCTGGCCGTTGAATGGCAGTAAGGAGGGCTCATGTAGGCGATACGAGTGATGGGATTTTGTTAGCTCCCTTCAATACCTGTGAGGAAATCGATGTCTTGCTTGTGCACCTTGTGCAAGGCTCTGGCTGTTCTTTTGTAGATTTTTTACTTCGAAGTAGGCTTAAAGTCTTTTTGGACTTGCCTATTTTTTGCCCTTTTTCTGGAAGGGGAAGAAGTGAAACTCCCAGGATCCGTCTTTTTCAAAGACGGGATTGATCCCAATTGTCCGTACGTTTTTTAGTTTTTTAAAGAGTTCCTTTCCGAGTGCTTTCTTATCGATGTCCCAATATTGTGTTTTTACCTGGGGGCGATCGGGGCTAGGATCATCAAAATATTCGGGGTATTCTTCCATCAATTTTTCTGCTAGCAAAACAGTGTCATCCTTTCCGATAGGAAATACCTCCCCACTGCCTCCTGCACGTGTGTCCCAACTAAGAGAATGCTTTGACTGGCGTTTGTCGATGAAGACAGCCGGAAGTTTTTCTGAAGGTTCTCTGAGAATGTAGCGCCCATCTTCTCCAAACCTCGCCTTGTCGTAGGCTTCAAAGTCGATGTAGGAACTTTCTCTTTCGAAAGGAGAGAGGAAATAGGTAACCCTATCTTCTCTGTCCGGGGAAAAGGGCTCCATGGGATCCAAAGTGCCTTTTGCGATCCGGTTAAGAATTCCGTTTGGGAACATTTCTCGAATTTTGTGGAGTGGAAGGGCTAGACGAGAGACATTTGAAGTAGCAAATTGTCGTTTTAACCCTAAATGCATAGCAACCATTGTTCCAGAAGGGGAGATGTAAGTGCCTCCAGAAGAGCCATAGTCAGAGTCGTGGTAGGTGTTGAGTAGGTTTTGTGCAAAATTGGATTGAACAAAAGTATGAATGGAGGCCTTGAGAGGTTTGGCTAGAGGGTAATGAAGGAGGGCTGGCTGTGCGTAAATCGAGCTAGAAGTGCTGATAGGAACGATTCCCTCTTTTTTACCAGGGTCTCCTCCTAATTTGATAATTGCATAGTCTAAATCAGGATCAGCTTCGACAACCATTTCAACTGTATAGACATTGCCTAAGTCGGTTGTTTCTGTATTCAGAAAATAGCCAAAGTAGACTTGAAGTTGGCGGACATCAATATCCTCGATGCAGTGGTAGGGGATAAGGGCGAGATCTTTTCCAATCAATGTGCAGGTCCCAAACTGATCGTTTACATGTCCTTGAAAACATATAAGACCCACCCCTTTCCACAAAGGGGCAAGCACCTCAGAGATGGATACATCGTAGGGCCCACTCATGTGTCCAGTATCGACAGGCTCATGCTTTAGAACATCCCGTATATTGGTCTGTCCCAGACGAGAACAGCGAAAAGAGCCTTCTGTGGAAGCATAAGAAAAAGTCTGGCTATTAGCTGGGACTACAGGTTGGAACTCTCTAGTTGTAGTCGAGTAGCCAGTACCGATTTGATTGGGAAAGCTCATTGTATTCTCCGGGTGACAGGAGAGTTTAGCATACGCCCTGTTTTTCTTATCGGTCTATCTATAATATTTTTGAAGAGATAGATGCTTTTCTTGTGTACCTTCGTAAGGCTCTGACTGTTTTTTTTATAAAAACTCTTCAATTTTTGATTTTCAGGGTGATTAGAGGGAGAAGTTCCCGTCGCATGAAATGGGGGCCATAGAGTACAATCCCAGTACCGATAACGATTGTCTTTGGAGATATGATTATGGGTACAACAGCAAGTCCGGTTTCGAATTTAGACGCGAAAAACTGGTCCGACGTAACGGTTGGATTCGTCACAGAAAAACCATTCGATTTTTTTAAAGCATCATATGTTTTTATTGATTGTGTAGATCTACTCAACCTTATCCCCAAAGACTGGGAAAAAGTTGTTCTTAGCACTCGCCATCAGTTTAATCTAGCAAAGCTTATGAAGGCGCCTGGAGCCTTTCTTAAAGCGGTCAATGAACTCCGGCATTCGACAGTACATGTTATCGAGGCTTGTGCAACGTGGAATAGAAGTGGCTTGAATTTAGAAAAAGAGGAAGCAAGTCGATGGAGGATTTATGGCAAGCTCTATGGGTTGACGCGGAAAGCAAATAACTGTGTTGCTCCCATATGGGAGATGTGTGACTTCTTTAGCAAAACCATTCTGTTCATCTCGAAAGATTCCATCAAACCCCTTAAAGGGATCAATGGGATTGCTCTTGCCTTAGGAAAAGCGTGCGATGGCGCAGAGGCTTGGTTGAAAGCTGAATCGTATGAACAACTATATGAATCTGCAAAGAATGACTACTTCATTAAATTCACAAAAGCTGTTTCCTATTTCGCTCTAGGTGTGTTTACAGCGCTAGCTGTGTTTTTTGGATACGTCTTTTCGCCCGTGTTATTTACAGTGTTCTCAGCTTCAACGGTTGCTTGCACCATCATTGACTATTATCGTGAGAATTTGGGTAAGGCAGTGAAGAAGAGGGACTGCTGTCAATTACAGACTGTTTAGCTTGGGTAGGCTGAGACTTTGGCTAGTGTGAGTTCCATAAATCGTGTGTGGATTTTTGGACAGTGTCCAATTATCAACACACGATTTATTATATCTAAAACTCGTAAGCTTTTGATAATAAGTGAGAAGAGGTGAATTATTCCTCCTAGCCGCTAAATGGCTGTAAGGGTGGTTCATGTAAGTGATATGGGTGATGGAAGTTTTTGGAGGTTTCTATTTTCTTGTTAAAAAAATGAACAGCTTACATTATCAATATAAAATTTTTTGAGGGCTCTTATGAAAGTGATTTCTGTTCTTTTTATTTTATTTCCCTAAAGATAAGGAGCAAGGTAAAGTGACAACAAGAAAGAAAGTGACCATTTTGGTTTTGATGCATGTTTCATCTCCTTTACCCAAAGTGTTGCAAGAATGGGCAGCAGAAAATGATGTTTTTTTACTGTTGTCTAGGCCATTCTGTGGGGATGCAATTCCTCATACTTCTGAATTTGATTGGTTAATTATTCTGGGTGGGCCTCAGAATATCTGCAATCAAAAAACAGACTTTTTTATTAGAGAAATAGAGGCTACTAAAAAAGCAATTATCTTGCACAAATGGGTCCTTGGTATTTGTCTAGGAGCTCAAGTCATAGGGGAGGCGCTTGGGGCAAAAATTGAACGGAGCCCGGAAAAAGAAATCGGTGTTTTTCCTGTGACTCTAAGTAGATTGGGCAAAAAACATCCGATGCTCAAACACTTGTCGCCTCTGTTTAAGGCCATGCACTGGCATGAACATATGCCAGGACTTACAACTGATGCTAAGGTTTTAGCTACCAGTGATGGTTGCCCGAGGCAAATAATACAATATACAGAAAGCACTTATGGTTTTCAGTGTCACTTGGAACTAGACCTTTCTGAAATAAGAACAATGACTGCCCAGATCTCCCCGGAAAATATTACAGGAAAATATATAATGGATCAAAAAAAAACTACTTACCCAGAACTATGAGGAAATAAATCACTCTTTAAAGTCCATTCTATCTTGGTTTTTAATAACAAAGGCAAGCTCATGCAAGTAGATGAGTCGTATCAGTTGGTTGTAGGTCTAGATAAAGATCTGCCTTATTGATTTTTTCTGTCGAAAGCATTGATAGTTGTTTGTCATTGAAATTAAGGAAAAATTTTGTAATTGCATCTTGATTAGCGCTTTTTAATAAAGCGCTAAGAGCTTCTAGTTGTGATTTGAATTTAAGTAACTTTTCCTGTTCGCTGTTTTCTTTTGCTCTAGCATTTACGAATCGTTTGAGGATGTCCTGCATTGAATGCAGAGTAAGACAAGCTATCCCAATGGAAGTTGTTATCCCCAGATAATACTGAGTTCCCTTGTCTTTGAAATAGCTCATGGCAGTCTCCATGGATGGTCCAAAAGTCAATAGCGATTGAGCAAATATAGAAATCTTTGCGGCTTTAAACCACTTATTTTCTGTTTTATGTGCACTTTTAGTCGTCGAACAGGTAATTGCTTCAATTGATTTTTCAGACAAATCGGCACAGGTTTCTCCATATACCTGAACTAATAGGTATACTTGGACCAGTATAACCACCACAGAAAGGCTTCTAGAGATTGGAGTAGAATCGATCACTGAGTCCCATCCTTTGTTGGACAAAACCCAGAGAACTATTAACTCGCTTAAGGCACATGACATTCCTCCCCCATACCCAAGAAATCGGGCTCCAGTTTTTACTTTTTGAAGAGGGGTAGGTGGAGTAAGGCTGTTTTGGCTTTCCTGTTGTAAAATAAAGTCAATCAACTTTGAAGCGCTATCTATTTTTTTGTGTGAAAAGCCTTCTTTGAGCGTTAATTCGGTGTCTGTTGTACCTCCCTTGGCAATCCAGTCGATTCGGTTAGATAGGAAACGATCAAAATTTTTCAAAAGATGTTGAGTTTGTTTATTTTTAGATTTGCTGAAAATTCTTGTTGTAATAGATTTTATAGCTCGGTTCACGGAAAGAATCGGGAAAGAAGAATCTGCGACTATAATGAGAATGGGCATAAGTAGATTTTGTTTGTTTTGATCATAAGCTAAATAGGCAAAAGGCACTTGAGACACCAAGCCCAAAGTAACCGCAACAAAGTATGAGCTAGCTAAATAAGCTAAATTATCCTTTTGAGTTATCTTCTTTTCTAATTGCGTTTTTGGAGTCGTAAGGCCTTCAACATTTTCTAGGTTGGCCCATAAGGTGATGAAAAAGTAGGAAGACGAATTTGCTGTAGCTAAGATGTAGCCTATAGCCTTTTCTCCTGGGATGTTGAGTCGTTTAGAAAAATGTACCGATAGAGGAGCAAAGGGAATAGTGGCAAGTACTCCTATCCCCCCTCCAAAAATCACTTTCAAAGCAATGTCGGTAAGCTTTCTGGTGGTGCTCCAGCTAGGTTCCTTCTGGTTAATTAATCTTTCGCTAATGTACTCATTAATCTCGGAAGAGGGAGTAGTAGAAATATTCATTTTAATACCTCACGAGATAGTCTGTTTTTTTTGCTAGAACAAAATCAGCTAATGACAAACCGGAAATATTATGGGTATAAAATTCTACAGTTACATCTTTAAATGAAATTAAAATATCTGGATGATGGTTTAAGTTCTCACTAAGTAGCATTAGCGAGCTAGAAAAAGCAGCTCCTTCAAGATATGAAGAAAAAGAAAATGTTTTTCTTATAAGCTTGCCGTCGATCACTTCCCATCCCTTTACCAGAATTAACAGTTCCTTGACTTGGTGGTCAGAGAGTAAATAGAATGGCTCATTTCGATTCTTTAAATCTACTTCAAGAAGGTTTGTCTTTAAATAATCCATATTTCCTCTTTTTTATTTCCCTGAAAACCCCAAATGCGCTAATTGCAAACCAGGCTATTTCGATTGCAGTGGACGGTATATTTCTGTGAAAGAATAAAGAAAAAAGCAACAGTCCCGATCCCAATAAATTAAGTGCCGAGTAAAGGAGGTCGCTCGATTTAAACACCGAAGTTTGCAGAAGTAAGTACGAAACTAAAACAACAACAACGCCTATTAAACCAATATATTCAGGCAAACTCATCTCTTTAGAAAATTCCCTATAAAAAATTCTATACTGAAATACCGGTTAGGTGATAAGGCTCAATCTGAGCGATTTTTTCTTGAAATCTTGGAAAGGTTTCATAAAAAGCTTCTAGAAATTTTAACATTGAACTCATTGGAGTGATTGGCTCCATGTCAAATATAATCGGTTGATCATGAAACCAATTCTCATAACTCCCTCTCTGGGCAACTAAATCCGTTTTCAATAGAATCAAATCGAACCACTCTAACTGAGATTCCGAAGAAGTTAATTTTTGTCTTATTCCCAGAGCTCTGAATGTTTCGCTCAAAGCTATCATCTTTGCACTATGTGTAAATTTCTCAGACTCCTCCAGAAATTTTTCAAAAACTAGATCTTTATTTTGACACGCTCGATCAAAATTTAGAGCTTCCATTAAAGCTTTTTCCAGATTGGAAGAGACTTGAATGGATCGGTCCAAGATGCATTGAAGGCATTCAAAATCTGATAATTTCTCTGGAAAAAGTTTTTCTAATTTTGAATGCGAGATAATGGATTCAAGTTTAGAGATAATTTCTACATAGTCCTTCTTATCTAGGTGTTGCTTTAAAGCTAAAAAAAGTTGTATTCGGGCAATTAAATCATCTGGGAATCCTGTTTCTGCAATTGATTTTAATACATATTTACGAACATCCCTAACCTCACCCACATCCAAAGCATTAATACATTTTCTAAGCTCTTCGATTTCTCGCCCATAAGGGGGTAGAAGAATATGTAAGGGCCATAGATATATGAAGGTTAGGTAGCTACCGACCTTATGAGCTAGCTGACGCCCTCGATCAGAACACTCAGCGTTTAAAATTTTCTCTTGAAATACTTTAACTTCTCTGAAATATACTTTTGCTTTTTTGATGAGCTCTGCTTTTTTTTCACTAGACAAAATTGCTTCTGTAATTTTCCGGTGAGTTGAGTGTGCCCAAAATTCATAATTGAACGTATCAACCATGCTAGCTCCCCAACGATCAATCAAGTCATTTTCTTGAGCGATCGACATTGGAGACCGTTTGCCAATCGCAAAGGAAGGATTTGTATAAATAGCGATATGGTGTATGTAGTCGTGTATAGCGTAGTCCCAAACCTGGTTGTACAGTTCTGCAAGAGGCTCAGAATCGTATTTTTTAAGTAATCTCATAATATCTTGGTCTAGAGTCGTAACACTTAGCGCCACTGCTGCACCATTGCCGGCGGAGTTTTCCCTCTCTACTCTAGCGAACCCCCAACCATTCGCATAGCCTTCAAAGGTATACTTTCTTGGAAAAGAGAAGGAAAGGTTTTGTGCGCAAGGCAAAGACTCTCGGACATTCTTTTGTAGAACCTTATCAGTTAAGTGAACAAGCTGCTCAGGATGCTCCTCAAATATCTGTTCACATATAACACTATTATCAGAGTAATATACCACGCCACTCAATTCTGGCGCCTTTCGAAAAAGGGCTTGCAAATCGATTGATTCCTTGATCGCACCTGTTTCACAGTTCTCCTTTTTAAGGAGCGATTCCCACTCTAGGAGAAAAGGCCGTACGTTTGCTAATTCAAATTCTATAAAGTCTTCAAAATTAAGAGCTGTTAATTTTTGAATGTAGTTATGGAGCTCACCACTTTCATTAAAGTCGCGAGGCTCAATACTCCATATAATTCTATCTCGAGGTGTAATCATTAAAGAGAAAAATCCTTAAGTTTTGGTACAGAACCTAGAAATTCTTGATGAGCTGTCCCCTCTAGAAACTGCCCCCCAAGAGAAATAGTTCTAGTTAATGCATCCTGATCCTGGATTCCTCTCATTTTCACGCATAGGTGGAGGGCATCAACCACAACGGCAACATCTGGACTCTTCAATATAGAGCAAAGCGCATTTTTAATTTGATGAGTCATCCTTTCTTGAACTTGAGGTCGTCTAGCGTAGTATTTTGCTATCCTGTTCAACTTCGAAAGGCCTATAACGGCTTCGTTCGGAATATAGGCAATGTGACAAAATCCTAAGATAGGGACAAAATGGTGTTCACAAACACTGTGTATACTTATGTTCGTCTGGAGGAGCATGTTCTTGTAGCCGAACTTATTCGCTTGGGTTGTGATCTTAGGAAAGTTTTTGCTCTCCAGTCCTTCGAATAGCTCTGTCACCAGCATCTTTGCATATCTATAAGGAGTTTGCTCAATCGAGTCGTCCTCGATGTCCATCCCTAAGGTGACAAGAATATCCCGGAAAGATTTTTCAATAGTTCTAATTTTTTCCTCTTTTGAGAGCTCATTTCCACAAAATGGATAAAAAAGGAAGTCTGGCTTTGCCAGGTCAAGAATCGAGGTAGCTGTAGCCAAATCTTCACAGAGTTTTGTCATTTATTTCTCCATTGTTCGTGCTAATAAGATCTATCAAATGCTTGCTTCTCGACTCTGCTAAAGAGCTCTCGGCGTAGCAGTTATCCGTTTCGTGAACAACAACTTTGGTGATCACAATTTTTGAATCTTTAAGAAGTCTGGGGCAAATTTCAAGAAGCAAATAAGAAGCCATTTCTTCAGCTGTTGGGTTGAATGGGCATACAAAGGGTTCTTTCTTTCTCGGAAGAGCTCTAAGTGCCTGAATGGTCTCTGTATCTTTGTCACAAACAAGAAAGGTATGATCCCAATGTTCATCTATCCAGCCACCAACTACTTCCTTAAGTACAGAAAAATCTATCACTCTTCCTATTGCATCGAGTCCGTCGGATTCTGCAAACAGATGTACGTAGTAATTATGTCCATGAACGGTCGCACACTTACTTTCGTGGTTCATAACGCGATGTCCAGCGCAAAAATGCAATTTGCGCACACACGAAATTTTATTCATACCAAATACCCCTGCTTTATTTTCGAACAAGAGAGTATTAGAAAAATTGAATTTTTGTAAAATATATTTTTGTTTTTGTAAGCGCAAAGTTGTAATGCCCTCTCTTCTGCAAAGTTAAAATGTCCCCTTTAGACCAAACCAAGGGGGGATAGTGAACCTTCCCGCATGAAGTGCCCAATGCTCCAGAAACATCTACAAGTCCCATGGTAGTTGTTGTGCTAGCTAGATTTGTTATAGAGGTTGCTCCGCTGAGTAGTAGCGCTTAAAATAGCTCAATGAGTTCCAATCTCTTACGATCCAGTGCCCCTTTTGGAAGTAAATGTCATTCGATAATTGGCGTAAGCTAGCTGAGAAGCAGCTCGATCGTTTCTTTAGCCAAGTTATACTGCTCTGGTGTTTGAATCATGCCAATTCTCCCCTTGTGGGGGCTCCTTAGGTCTGATGCGATCCCGAAAAGATTGAAGGTTTTCTGTTGGAACGCCTGAAAGGCAGCAAGGAAAGTCCCTGTTCGCCCAATACCTGCACTGCAATGCGCAAGAAAGCGCTCTTTTTTAGTTTTGTCTGAGACTAGTTTAATGAGATGAGCAAGAACAGTCGGGCGGACAACTCCAAAATCTGGCCAGTTCTGAAGGTGATATTGGGTGATGGTCTTACTTTGTGAACCTTTTGAAACCTGAATGGTCCGTTCAACGATTTTCACATTGCCTTCATTGTAGATGGGTTTTTCAGAGAGAGCTTGTGCATTTAGTTCTCTATGGGGGGCTAACCCTGGTGAGGTCTTGCCTTTCCAGTACTCAGAACATTTATTTTGTCCCTTTTCAATAGGATTTGCGAGCATAACAAGTGTATTCACATCAGAGTGCCAAACCATTTCCCAGAACTCAGTGATTTCTGTTTCGAGTGGTCCTTGAGATGCAATCGCTATGCCATCGAGCGTCCAGTTGGCGTTGAAGTAAAACTCTGGAATATTAGCAAATTTAACACGTGTAGGTTCATTCGGTAGAACATTAAAAAATCGGTTTCGATCAGGATGTTTGCGAGCTTCTGAAAAGAGGCTGTCACTAGGAGATTGATGAAGCTGAAGAAGCTTCTGATATTCGACAAGGGGCTGCTTTTTAGTGGGAGTTTCCGTTGGAACAGGGGACTCTAACAAATTTGTTGGCGTAGTAACTTCTGTAGGTATTCTTTCCGAACTTTTACTAGACTCCTGAACTGGTGAATCAGGTTTTGAGTTTGCAGAGGAAATTTCCGAGTTAATCCAAGAGTAGATCCTGCTAACGCAGAATAGGGCTCCTGAAAATATCGTAGCTATAATTAGAAAAGGCACTGCTATAACGCGCCCTATCTTCGTGCATAAGGGCTCGGTTTTCTTTATAAGGGCATGCCACTGATCGTCACACCATGCTTTGTTAGAAAAAATATAATATGTCCCACAATCGATCATGGGAAGCATTGTAACTCATAAGCCTGGTTTATGCGATAGCAAAGTATATTTTTAGAGATAAGGATAGGGGGATGAAAAAGACTGGATAGAGATAGACTCTTTACCATCAATAGTGCCTCAGCCATATCAGGAGACACTTTGAGGCAAACTAATTCTAAGTAATTTCTTATTTGAATAGCTCTAATGAAGCTAGTTCTCACCTGGTTGATTACTTCAAAAGCCCTGCCGCGCGCCATGATTCCAGGTGTTGTTCTTTCTAAGCTGAATGCCAAAGCAATTTCTCTGGTAGCTGCGTGTTAAAAGGAAAAATGAAGCTTAAAGCGGATGACATGTGCTTGTCTCCATTTTCTATCAAATTTCAAATGATTTAATACATAGACAAGAGTCAATTTCCCATCATCTTTGATTGGGACATATCCCCCTATCTCAATCCGATTTTGGAAAAATCCCTCTCGATCGAGTAAGAAAAATTCTTCTGAAATAAGTGGATGGAAGCAAATAGTATTCCCAATCGCAGGAAACAGTACTGCGTTGCGATGACGAAAAATAAAAAGGTTCCTGAGCTCATTGATCACATATTGAAATCTAGTTCGGTCAATCACCTTTGAGGAACCTAGACAGAAACGAAATGATAAATCTAATTGAGGGCTATAACCAGTGATCCAGTCATTTTCTGGTGGGATTTTTGTGTATTGATGTCGATAACCAGGAGCAATCTCAAACCAATCTATTGGAGCATAAATGATCTGTCCCTGAAAAAAATAAAAAAAAAGCGTTGAAGCATCATCTCCAAAGCGAAACTCTGTTTGAAATGCAAAGTCCAAGCAAGGAGTCAGATGTTTTTTTACATTTGCCTGCGTCCAGACTTGGAAATCATTATCTTTATCAAGAACCCCGCTATATAAATCTGAAGCAAGGCAAAAAAAAAGGATGGCTTTTGAAAAAATAGGGCATTTCATCTATTAGGGAGTGTATCAAAAAAGATCTCTATCTTTTTTTCGGTACGTTCGAGAGGTTATCATGAAGAAGACTTTTTTCAAAAAAAAACAAACGCAAAAACTCCTTTTAGGACTTTTCACACTCTTGGTGTGTTTGATTGCTTTGATTGCACTCCCGGACTCTCTGCCTACTTCTGTAAATCGTGTCATTGTGATTATCGTCTTTGCGATATTCTTTTGGGGTTTTGAGATCGTCCCTCTTTATGCAACTTCAATTTTTGTGATCTTGGGCTTGACCTTCTCTTTACAGAAAGAGCTTGGATTTGAGGCCTTTCTTCTTCCATTTTCCAATCCGGTTATTTTTCTTTTTCTTGGAGGGTTGACACTAGCTGCAGCAGCTCACAAACATGAAGTCGATCGTTTTTTGATGGAAAAAATGTTAAGAAGGATTGGCCGTTCTACAAAGACACTTATTCTAGGTATTCTCATTACAACAGCTTTTTTCTCTATATGGATATCTAACACAGCAGCAGCAGCGCTCATGCTGCTTCTCATAAAACCCATACTTCAAAAAACAGAAAAAACAGATCCCTTCAGAAAAGCGATGACACTGGCTATTGCCTTTGGAGCCAACTTAGGGGGGATTGGATCACCCATTGGATCTCCACCTAATGCGATTGCTATCGGAATTCTTAGAGAAAATGGCATCGATCTTAATTTTTTGACTTGGATGATGATGACAATTCCCCTAATGGTACTTCTTCTCTCGGTTGCAGCGGTTGTTCTTTTTTATTTTTTTCCCCCTAAGACAAAAACAATAGCCACGCCTTTTCTGGAAAACAGCTGCTTAACCAAAAAAGGAAAAATTGTCTCAGGGCTTATTCTCCTTGTCATTGGCCTTTGGTTAACAAAGCCTCTTCACCATATTCCAGAGGATATTGTCGCCCTTATCGGCGTTGGACTTTTTACAGCTACTCGGTTGATCAGTGTCAAAGACTTTCGCAATATTCAATGGGATGTCTTGATCTTAATTTGGGGCGGACTAGCCTTGGGAGAAGGAGTCCTTAAATCTGGTTTGATCAATGAACTTGTCCAGCTGCCTATTTTTGCTCAGCAGGGCCACCTGATCATAGCAGTTTTCTGCATTCTGGCAGTTCTTCTCACTTCATTCATCAGTAACACTGCGACTGCTAACCTTCTCTTGCCCCTCGCCATTAGCATAGCACCTGCAGCAATGGGTTTTGTCTCTATAACCGTTGCACTTGCCTGCTCACTTGCTCTCATGCTTCCGATCTCAACACCACCAAATGCCCTTACCTACGGTTCAGGAGCTTTTAGGGTTCAGGATATGGCCAAATCTGGTTCTGTTGTGAGTGTTCTTTCTTTGATCCTTATTCTCTTAGGTTTTGAGTATGTGATCCCATTAGTTTTGTGAGCTCCATCCAAATTATTCCCCATCCTTTACCCAAGCTTAATGCCGGGGCGGAAGAATGAGCTCTTGATAAACACAGATTGTCCATTGTGTGTTGGCGACTCTGCCCCGTTGTACCTGCGTCCCGCATGCTGAAGTAACTCAAATCACTTGCGAAAAACTCCCCCCTGTCTATACTCGCCATGTAAATGAAGAAGCTCATTACGACTCTGCTCTTTTTCTTCTCTTCATTATGTGCATCTCAAAGAGAGTTCTTTGAAGATGAGAATCCCTTATTTTTTCATCATGTCAATGTCATATCAGGTCAACTTGTCTTAAGCTTCCATGATGGAGAGCTTGTAGGTCCAACGCCTTTTCCTATTACACGTCTTTATACAAGTTCAGGTGCACTTGAACGGAATCCAAGCGGTAATGATCTCCGCTTAAAAAAACTTAGAGAAAGCCCCTGGATGTTTCAGGGAGGGTGGAGTTTTCTGCCACATGCAAACCTTCTTTTACAAAATGACACCTACTGTCCGCGGATAGAAGGGCCGGGGACATTTGCAACGGATATGCCCTACGATGGATGCTGTTATCAAGCTCTTCTTCCAGATGAGACGGGACAGATGGTGTGTTATAAGTGTTTTGAACACCAGCCAGGAATTCAGCTACTGCGTCCAGAGAAGAAGCATGGGCGTCTATCCACTAGATTGAGTGCACGAGATGATCCGAAGCACAATATTTTAAGAGTTGAAGATGGCAAACTCACCCTTTTTTTGCCAGATGGGACACAGAGACATTATAGCGGGGACACCTCTCATCGAAGTTGTCCGAATTATTTCCACCTTACCTTGGAAGTCTTACCAAATAAGCATCGTGTTGTCTATCACTATAAGGGTAAGCACCTCAACCGAATCGAGCTCCAAAACCCAAGTGGTAGTACTACCTTTGCATCGATGTCCTTTGATGAGAGTTTGTATGAAGGGAGGAAATCTCTTTCTGCTACGACCTCGACAGGGGAGGCTCTCTCTTACTCCATGATGGAGTTCAAGGAGAGGACCTATCTAGAAAAGGTAAAGAGCAAATACCGAAAAGAGGAGAAGCATTACTACCAGCCAGCTAGAAAGGGGATAGGGGCAAGAGTTGGATCTGCTTGCTTTGAGGGGCGTGAAAAACTTCATGTGGACTATTACGAGCCTGGGCCTGGCAAAGAGAAAAAGTGGGCGAGACATTCGTATGATATCCCTTTGGAGGGGGACAAAGTCAAAAGCTTGTCTTTTCCTGACCCAGAGACAGGTGAGATGGTCGAATTTGCTCACTTTCATTATCACCGCGAATACACAAAAGTTGTCGACTACGAAGGGGTTGTAACAAAGTATTATCACAATAAAGAGAACCTCAAAAAAATTGAATACTCAGATCACGAGGGGCTCTATTGCACGGTCCATTTTGATTGGAGGGATGGACACCTCGCTTCAAAAAGCATGAGCACTAAGAATGGGCGGACTCTCTTTGCAAAGAGCTTCCTATATGACGGAATGGGCAATGTAACCAAAGAGCAGTTTCAAGACTCTAGCTTGAGTCGTGATCCCGTGCATCGCTCCTATACCTATTATCCTCATACCAACCTTCCCAAAACAGAAGAGGAAGAAGGGGGATTAAAATACGTCTATGAATATCTAGATGGAACCGACCTTATCACAAAAAAGCTCACCCAAGATAAAGATCAAATTCTCGTCAGAGAGTTCTTCTTTTATAACCAAGATAACCTCTTGGCCTGTCAGGTTACAGATGATGGCTCTTCAAGCAATCCTAGCGACTACCAAGGGATGACGCAAAGAACCATCAAGTATTTCGAGTTCGATCCGTGCAGAGGGCTTTGTATTGCACGCACCGATAGATATCTAGACATAGAAACAAGACAAGAAAAACAAATATGTAGACAGACCTATTCCTATTCAAGAAGAGGTCACATCATCACGGAAACCTTCTACGATGAAAACGACCAAGAACGCTATACGATCTACACAGATTATGACGATGCAGGACATGTCATTGGAAAGACAACGCCGATGGGAAGGATGGCAACCTATGAGTATGATGAGCAAGGCAACTTAATTGAATCGAAAGAAGTAGGTAAACCCAAGCTCCAATTTGCATATAACCATGCAAATCTCATGACAAGCTATACAGAAGGGGAGAGGTATTCAGAGAATACCTACGACAGAAAAGGGCGTCTTACTCGCCAAAAGGATAAAAATGGAAATATCCTTCGGCAAAAGTTTGATTGCTTTGGTAGGTGCCAAGAAACTAGTTACCCCAAAGTTCTCGATGAAAATGGCCATCCCCATACACCAAGAACCGAATTTTCTCATGATTGGCAGGGGAACATAGCCACTTGCACAAGCCCCCAAGGTTACATAACAAGGAAAACCTACAATGCACTGAGAACACCTACTAAGATCGAACATCCAAATGGCGAGGTTGTTGAAAACCAATACAGCAACGATGGGATGCTTCTAAAAACTCTCAGTGGAGATGGGACAGCAGTTCACTACACTTATGATCTCTTTAAGAGGATGACCTCGAAAACCATCCTATCGAAAAAGCAAGAAGTCTTTTTGCAAGAGTTCTGGGAATACAATGCCTTTCACCTTCTCTCCTATACAGATCCACTTGGTTTGATCACCTACTATGAATATGACGGCCGGGGCAGAAAAATTGCAGAGACCTCTGAAGGTAGATCGATTACCTACTCATACGATGAACTCGGTTTTCTAGAAAAGACAACTTCTGAAGGATCTAGTCAAGTCACCATCCATAACGAAGAAGGAGAAGTAATCGAGCAGTGGGAGGAAGACTCGGATGGCAGTAGAGTCAACTACACAAAATACTTCTACAATGAAGAAGGGCAAAGAGTAAAAGCGCATCGCCTCACTTTTGAGGGGATCGCAGAAGATCTCTTTTTCCACGACGAAGAAGGACGCCTTGTCAAACATATCGACCCAGAAGGAAATGCCACAGAGATTCTCTATACCCAAGTTATCAATGCTCTTGACCAAACCGTTGAACAAAAAACTACCATTGACCCTAAAGGCAACACCCAAATCGTCACATATGATGCAGCGGGGAGGGTCGTTCTCTTAGAAAAAACAGATCCTCACGGTCAAACTGTAAGTAGTGAAGCAACCTTCTACGACAAAGCTGGCAACAAAGCCCAAAGAATTTCCACCATCTATGACCATAACACCCTCATCCGCACTCACACCACTAAGTGGGAGTACAATAGCCGGGGCTGGCCGATTAAAGAGGTCGAGCAAGACCTAAAAGAGACAACCTACACCTATGACATCACTGGGAGGATGATCCAAAAAAAACTTCCCTCAGGTGTCACCCTCTCCTATAAGTACGATCCCCTTGGTAGAATCTTAGAGCTGAAAAGTTCCGACAAGACCATCCATTATACTTTTGTCTATGATCGAAGCTCCGATCCTATTGAGGCCACCGATCAAATCCTCCGTCTCACTTGGAATCGCTCTTACAATCTCTTCGGTGAACGAACCAAAGAAATCCTCCCAAATGGAGCGACCCTTCAGTGGGAGTACGACAGTCGAGGGAGATGCACTCACTTCACCCTTCCGGATAACTCTTCCATCCGCTACAGCTATACAGGCCTACACCTAACATCCGTTAGTCGCTATACCTCCTCCAATGAATGCCAATATACCCACACCTATACACAGTTCGATCCCAACGGTCACGTACAAGAAGAAGAGCTCATCTATGGACTTGGCAGCATCATTACCAAACATGATCTACTTGAGCGTCCTCATACCCAGACAACTCCTTGGAATACTCACTCTGTAGAATACGGCCCTTCGGGCCTTATCAAAAAAATAGAGAACAGCTTCTTCAAAACAAAAGAGATCCGTTATGACGCCCTCGATCAGCTTACTCAAGAGGGGAGAGAGACCCACTCCTTTGATTCACTTGGTAATCCCCTAAAGTCCGAAGTCAACGCCCTCAACCAGATCACTGCTACCTCAAATAGCTCACTCTCTTACGACTCCCAAGGCAACCCCCTTTCCGAGGGAACCATCACCTACACTTACGACGCTCTCAATAGACTCACCTCCATCCACCACCCCGATAGAAAACATACCCAATATATCTACGACCCCTTCTCTCGCCTCTACTGTAAAGCCTTCCATGAGAGTCAAGATGGTTGGTTCTACTCCGCAGACCATTGGTCAAGAGACATAACCTTCTACCTTTATGACCAGGATAAAGAGATCGGCACTCTAGATAGCAATAACGCCATCTCCCAGCTCAAAGTCCTTGGCCTTGGTCTCCGAGGCGATATAGGCGGAGCCATCGCCCTAGAACTCGATGCCACCTACATCCCCTTGCATGACTTTCAAGGTAACATCATTGCCCTTGTCTCCTCCTCCGGCAAACTCAA
The DNA here is from genome assembly GCA_021772375.1 of Chlamydiota bacterium. GTDB lineage: Bacteria > Chlamydiota > Chlamydiia > Chlamydiales > Rhabdochlamydiaceae > Sacchariniichlamydia. The sequence continues at coordinate 88,796 of JAJFME010000009.1, forward strand.
AGAAAAACATGACATCGATGCCTTCGGTAAAAAAATTCCCACCACTACTTCCAAAAGCCCCTGGCGTTTTAGCTCCAAACGAACTGAAGGACATCTCATCTTTTTCGGAGCTCGTTTCTACCATCCAACCCTCGGCCGATGGCTCACTCCAGACCCTGCCGGCTCCATCGATAGTCCTAATCTTTATCTCTACACCCGCAATAGCCCCCTCAATAGATTGGACCTCTTCGGATTCTACTCCGAGGACTTCCGCACAGAGATTCCGATCCATGCTCGCATGGACAACTCCCCCTATCTCACCGGGACGTGTTTTTTGGGGAATGCAACCTGTGATTGGGTTCTGTATTGTAATAATTTCCATCAACTTTCCTTCACCCCAGAAGAGCTGCAAGCTGGCAGTTTCGATATCTTCAACCACTTCGAAGATCTCCTTCCCAAAGAGGGCTCTGCCATCGGCGTCACTCTCTTCCAGAATGGCATCAACAACAACTATGATGAATTCCGCAGCTCCTTTGAATCCATCGTATCGAAAGTTCCAGGAGACAATCTTTTGATAGGGATGTATAATCCTGGCAATGGAGTCCTTGGAGGGTTCTGTCGCTCCATAGGAGGGATGGCAGGCTATGAGACAAAGATGTCCTCAATTTCTGGCCAAACCATGCTAGCTATTTCAGAGACCACCGCTGAAGTGAATTCCGGTCTCCTTTGGCTCAGTATCCCTCACAGCGAAGCTGGCATCATCATGAATGATGGGCTTGATAGGCTGACAAAAAAAGAGCAAGACTTGATAAGTGAGAAAATGATTTGGTTAGGGATAGCTCCAGGAAGGCCACTTGAGAAAGGTAAAGGAGTTGATGTTGTCGATATTTATTCTAGTAAGGATAATTTGACTCAGTTGCTTGGGACTTTAGTGAAGTATCCAGAGCTTGCTCTTTTTGAAACGTGTCCAGATCTCTGGACCGGTGAAGCACAAAAATACAACGTCGAAACAGTTCCTTGTATTTCAAAGTGGAGTGAGCGAAATGCCTTCCTCTTCGATCATGGAATTATGAGTCCAACATATCAGCAAGGGCTTGTGAACAAAATAGGAATTCTAGATAGGGATCGTGGATTTTATAAATCGAATCGGTAAAAGCTTTTTCTGCATGGTTGTTCTCTGTTTTTTTGCAGAAGGCCACGCAATGACTCAACGTGAGAAATATGCAGATGAGGTGGTGAAGACATTCATTGAGGAAGCTAAGAGAGATCTCAATCTTATCCCCAATGGAAGTGGGGGGAGCATGCCATCTGATATCGAGAATCTATCCGTTTTTTTTATTGCTCCTCGCCAAGCAAATGTTAAAGAAGCTCGAGAACTAGAGGTAAAAGCTGTTGAGAAGCTTTTAAGCATCGTGAATTCCCACGAGAAAATTCAGCCCTATCTTAGAGAAAGTCCTTTTGATTCTTCTAGAGCGATTGTTTTGATTTCTTTTCCATCTGGAGGGGAGAATCAGAATTCTAGAGATAACTTGAGATCTGTTTCTACAGTAAAAGGAAAAATTTTTTATGATGTCCTCGATCCATCAGGGAATCGTTCTATTGCTGTAGAAGAAGAACCCTACGAAGAGGCTCTTGCTATTGTGATGGGCAAATCTCTACAGTCTTCAATGAGTCAAGTCATCGAACCAGCATTGCCTAAGAAGCCGATTGAGCCTATTTCTGCCGAGCAAGAATTTGCCTACATATCTGCTTGTGGAAAGACAAGCACATTGCCCCTGTCGAAGGCACTTCGAGAGCTTATGGCAGGTTTAGTCGGCCCGGAATTTGAAAAAGAATTCATCGAGGGGATAGCTAAAGTAGAAGCCGACAGACTAGATGGTGAGTATGTTCGGTATTGGGCTAAGGATCAGAAAAAAATCACAGCTAGCTTTAAGAAAGGGAAAGTGAACGGCCATGTCCACGGCTGGTATGAAGATGGGACAGAGGCCTTTAAAGCATTTTTTGATGAAGAGAAAAAGGTTGGCATACATATTGCTTTTTTCCCCCCGGAGGCAATTAGAAAAAACAATCGAAAGAATCCCAGGGTGAAGGGGAGAGTTGTATGTTATGACGATAAAAGTAGGTTCTCGGGGGAAGTTAAGTCTTATTACTTGGACGGCACTCTTAAGACGTTGACTGAGTATGAGCATGGTCTGATCAATGGGATTAAGCTCTTGTGCTCGGATGATGGAAAAGACATTGAGAATGTTCAGTACAAAAAAGGCAAGCTCATAAAAAAGTAGCCTTCTTATAGGCTGCGCTGCAAAAATCGATTTTTAACAACTCAGCGAAAGATGAAGCTCGGTCTAGAGCGGTATTAATTTTCATGTATTTCTCCTTCCTTAGTGAAAAAGTACTAGCAAGAGGATAGTCGCAGCTATTTTATCAGAAGCATCCGTTAGTATCTTCTCCTCTGCACATTTTAGCATATGCCTCTTTGTACCTGGGGCTTACAAACCACCGCCTTGGAGCAGAATAGTCCTCCAAGGTTATTGCCCCCTCGAGAAAAGTGTTACCAGCGTCTAACCTGTCCTCCTCCTTGGAAACGGAGCGTCCTCCAAAAACAGTCTGGAATTGCTTCTCTGTGTATCGGAGAAAAAAGGGATAATTCTTTACGAACAAGAGTACGCGGTTACTTGACAGAGGGGTTGTGTTGAACCCCTCAGAAGGACCTTCTCCTCTAAGAAAAGCAAAAAACCGGGTGATAAAACCGCTTTGTTCGACTTGCAGGTCACTTTGTTCGTAAGTAGCGCTGATTTTTTTCATAATCCTCTCTGCATGCGATCGTTCTATCTCATTGAAGTGAAAATCACTATCTCTGACGGCCAACACTCGTCGAACAAGCGCAATAATAGGTGTCGTACCTTCATAGCTTGGGGAAGAGACATACCGAGAGGCAAACCAGGATAGCTGGGGCTCGACAGTATCGATGATTTTTAGCAACTCAGCGAAAGATGAGGCTCGGTCTAGAGCAGTATTAATTTCCATGTATTTCTCCTTCCTTAATGAAAAAGTACCAGCAAGAGGATAGCCATAGCTATTTTATTAGAAGCATCCGTTAGTATCTTCTCCTCTGCACATTTTGGCATACGCCTCTTTGTACCTATCGCCTACATACCATCGCCTTGGATCGGAATAGTCCCTCAATGCTATTTCCCCCCAGTGAAAAATGTTACCAGCGCGTAGCCTGTCCTCTTCCTTGGAAGCGGAGCGTCCGCCAAAAACAGTCTGGAATTGCTTCTCTGTGTATCGGAGAAAAAAGGGATAATTCTTTATGAACAAGAGCACTCGATTACTTGAAAAAGGAGTCGTGTTGAACCCCTCAGAAGGCCCCTCTCCTCTAAGAAAAGCAAAAAACCGGGTGATAAAACCGCTTTGTTCGACTTGCAGGTCACTTTGTTTATAAGTGGCGCTGATTTTTTTCATAATTCTCTCTGCATGCGATCGCTCTATCTCATTGAAGTGAAAATCGCTATCTCTGACGGCCAACACTCGTCGAACGAGCGCAATAATAGGTGTCGTACCTTCGTAGCTTGGGGAAGAGACATACCGAGAGGCAAACCAGGATAGCTGGGGCTCGACAGTATCGATGATTTTCAGCAAGTCAGCGAAAGATGAGGCTCGGTCTAGAGCAGTATTAATTTCCATGTATTTCTCCTTCCTTAATGAAAAAGTACCAGCAAGAGGACAGCCGTAGATATTTTATTAGAAGCATCCGTTAGTATCTTCTCCTCTGCACATTT
>JAJFME010000010.1 GCA_021772375.1 Chlamydiota bacterium
CCCCTGCCCTCAAACAGCCAAAATTGGCTGTTTGAGTAGGGGGAGCCGGGGAATAAAACAAGTCAAAAACTTCATTTAGATCGATTTTGAGATATTTAAGCTGCACATCGCTTAAAGCTGCGTTGCTCAGACTTTCCTTAAATATGTTTTTAGGATATTCCTGAGTTCTCTAAAAAAAGAGGAGCGAGCATTCCCTTATTAATGAAGAGTTTTTTCTTGGATGTCTATTTTTTACTGAATCTGTGGTTCAAAGATCTGATTAAGGAGTTGAAAACTATCTTGTTTTTGGTAAAATAGACCTTTCTCAAAACGGGGGTTTAATATGTTGTTACTAACGAATCTTTTATTTGCATTTTCAATGTGGGCATTTGATTTTGATGATGGAATTGAAGAGTGGGGCGTAAACCTCGAAGTTCCAGCGATTAGTATCGAGTGGACAGATCCTCTAGCCCTTGATTACGAGCCGGGGAGTGAGTCGGGCAACTTTTCCCGCTAACTGCGCTTTTTCTACGGCGTCGACGACCTTATCGACGTCTTTATAGGCATCAGGCATCTCTTCAGCAACTGTTTTTCCTGAGGTGGCCATGACAGAAACCCCTTCTTTTTTCATATAATCAAAAATATCTCGTCCTTTCCAGGTTCTAGCTGACTTGACCCGACTGCGGGCTCTCCCAGCTCCATGGCAGGAACTTGACCAGGTGAGGGGGTTTGCTTTGCCGACCATGAGGTGACTAGCGCGTCCCATATCCCCCGGGACAAGGACTGGTTGGCCCGTTTTTTTGAAAATGGGGTTGAGTTCTTCAGCTCCAGGACCAAAGGCTCGAGTAGCCCCTTTTCTATGGATGCATAGACGTCTTTTTTTTCCTTCGAACTCATGGGTTTCGAACTTAGCAATATTGTGACAGACATCGTAGATAAGCGGGATCTTTTCGGGGGCAATGCCGAGCACCTCGTGGAAGGCTTGACGCACCTCGTGTAAGATCATCTGTCTGTTATTGAATGCGAAGTTAGCAGCTGTTGCCATAGCATGGAAATATTCTTGTCCATCGGGACTCTTGATGGGGGCTGCGACAAGTTGTTTATCGGGGAGTCCTTCGCTATAGCCTTTGCCGATAAAGTGGTCGAGTGTGTCTTGACAGACCTGGTGACCGAAACCACGTGAACCAGAGTGAATCAAGATATAGAGCTGTCCTTGTTTGATATTCCAGCTATCGGCAATTTCGCTTTGATAGATCTCTTCGATCTCTCCGATCTCCACAAAGTGGTTGCCCGATCCGATAGTGCCGAGCTGGTTTTTCCCCCTCTCGAGAGCTCTTTCTGAGACTGCTGCGATATCAGCCCCTTCAATGATGCCATTGCTTTCAATGTGCTCGAGGTCTTGTGCAAAGCCGTGTCCTTGCTCTATCGAGAAACGAGCTCCTTTTTCTGCGAGCTCTTTGTAGTCGCGATTTGAAAGACCTCGTATTTTTTTGTGGCCTCGTCCGACTCCAGAGGGGACTAGCTCAAAGATTTTTTGGAGAAGTTTCTCCCCATGAGCTCCTTGGATGCAGGAGAGTGTTTCTGGAACGGTCGCAAGGCGGACGCCGCAGTTGATGTCGTAGCCGACACCGCCAGGGCTGATAACACCTGTTTCTGGATCCATTGCTGCAACCCCACCAATTGGAAAGCCATAGCCCCAATGGATGTCGGGCATGGCGATGCTATACCCTACGATGCCAGGTAAAAAAGCGACGTTGCGTACCTGATCGAGGGGCTTTTCAAAGTCGATCTCTTGTATCAGATCTTCTGTTGCAATGATGAGGCCTGGAACGTTCATCCCAGGGCGCTTTTCCATGAGGTAAGTAGCGGGTGCAATTTTTTTAAGGTTATACATCGACGATCATTGCCCAGTGGAGCAAGCCTTTGTTATCTTGTTTAATTTTGCCATGATAGCTAACCGCTTTAAATGGACAACCCATTTTTAGATCACAGGCGGAGATCATTGCATTAAGGTGACGAACGACTTGATCAAGGTTGTCGACAGGGATCTTTTCAATAAAAGAGAGCAAAGGGGGATAGGTAAAACTCAAAGCGATTGCTCCATTTCTATATAGCTCTTGGAGAGTTTTACCGCGGATATGGAAGGCGATGTCAGCTGTATGCTCAAACTCTTCAAATGCAGGCAGAAGAGGCATCTCCCAAATCGAGGTGTAGCGTAAGTTTCCAAGGCTTTCATAAAGGTGAATCCCTGTCACAATAAACGGGAGCTTTTCAAAAGCCTCTTCCCATTCTTGCTTTTCAAAAGGAGCTCTTGCGAGTGTGACATGGGGAAGAAGAGGGCGTCTATCGACTGAATATTCTAGAGAGGCAAGCCAGTCGAGAAGCATTTTCTGAAATGTCTCTACCTCATGTTTTCCATCACCAAACCAAGAAATCTGGTGAGCTACGACCCTTGGTTTGAATTTGGGCAAGAAAAGAACTTTATCTGATACTCCTACAGGGCCTAGGAGAAATGTGGGGCAAGGGAAATTAGGAAGGTTTTTTTCTAGAGGGGCGAAATTGATATTTCCTAGGAAAGCGCACGTGATATGGCGAACATTTTCTTCAATAATGCGCCCCCTTGGATAGGTGTCTGGCCAAGGGGCTTGAACCGAAAATCCTAGAAAAACTCTTTTCATAGCTTGATTATACATTGATTTTTTTTTAAAAGGAGAGATATGGACAAACCAGTTCTTCTCATTACAGGTGTGTGTGGTCGCCTTGGCGCAAAAGCAGCCTCTCTATTTTCAGAAAAATTTCAGGTCGTGGGATTGGATGTTTGTACTCCAGAAAATCCTATTCAGGGAGTTGAATATCTTCTTACAGATATCAGCTCCTTGGAGAATGTAAAAGACTCGCTTACCGAAGTTAGAAAGAAGTACGGTGGTCAAATTGTCTCTGTCATCCACTTGGCAGCCTATTACAACTTTGAAGGAGGGGGCTGGGACAAATACGAAAAGATCACGATAGGGGGAACCGCAAATCTATTAGAAGCTTTGGAAGAATTTGAAGTGAGCCAGTTTGTCTTTTCTAGTACCATCCTTGTTTATGCTCCTTGCAAATTAAGAGAGAAAATTGATGAGGATTCTCCAGTGGATCCAAAGTGGGAATACCCTCTATCGAAAATCAGAACAGAAGAGCTTATTCATCAGAAAAGAGGGGCCATGGCGAGCGTGGTTTTGCGGATTGCAGGGATTTACACAGACGAGTGTAATTCGGTTCCAATCTCACAGCATATCATTCGCATTTTTGAAAAAAAACTGGAGAGCCATTTTTTTCCAGGAAATCCACATCATGGAGCGTCTTTTCTGCACATGGACGACATGATGCAAGCTCTTAAGTTGCTTGTCGAGAAACGGGACGCTCTTCCTAAAGAAGAGCTATTTGTCTTGGGTGAACCAGATTTAATGAGCCAAGCAGATCTGCAAAGAGAAATAGGAATTCTTGTTCATGGAAAGCCTTGGTGGACAATCCGAATCCCAAAATGGTTTGCAAAACTTGGCGTTATGCTAAAGGGGTGCTTGCCTTTTTTAAAAAAATCTTTTATTAAGACATGGATGATTGATCTTGCTGACGATCACTACGACCTAGATATCAAAAAAGCACACGAAATTCTTGGTTGGCAACCAGTTCATTCACTGAGAAATACACTACCTAAAATGGTGGAAATCCTGAAGAAACACTCAACAAAATGGTTGCAGAATCATGAATTTTAAAATCCATAGATTGCGAAAAACACGGGGATCTAGTATCTTGTCTTATTCCTTCTTCTCTTGGAAGGAATGGTGTGGCGATATGTTGCACGGCTTATGGGGGCTTAGCTTAGTTGGTAGAGCGTCTGATTTGCATTCAGAAGGTCAGGAGTTCGACTCTCCTAGCCTCCAAGACTAGCTCAGGTTGCTTAATCAACTTGAGCTGGTCGATTTTTTCGCGGTTATAGCTCAGTTGGTTAGAGCGCAACACTGATAATGTTGAGGTCCCAAGTTCAAGTCTTGGTAACCGCAATCTTTTGGGACTTTTCATGAAAAAAACATTACTTGTCCTCTTTTTTTCCTTGGCAGTTCATTGTTTTGCAGGCTCATTCACAGATCCCTATAGTGGGCTAACCTTTGAAATTCCTCAGGGCTTTAGCTTAAATGAAGAACAAAGTTCTATTGGTCAGGAAGAAAAAGGATGGTGGTACGTCTTTTCGAATTCAGATGAGGCCACAATCAGTATTGAAATTGAAAAGTATGACCCCAATAAAAGTCCCAACGAACATCACAAGTATCAAGAAGCCTTTGATGACATTGACTCTAGCAATATCATCTGTGAAAGACTCGAGTTCAAAGAAGTAGATATCAATGGACTAGAGGCGATCAATTGGAAATTGCAGCTTCTATCAACGGAAAGCGATCATGTAGAGACACTTTACCTATGTGATTATCTTTTTATGCGCTCTTCTTTTAGCTTCTCTATTAACTTGATGAAAAAGGGAAGTGATAGCACAAGCAATGAGGAGAGCGAATCTATGATGGTCTCTCTACTGCAATCAATGCAGTTTACCAAATAAGCCTTGCTCCAAAACGCCTTACCTCTCCAAACTGATACTTGCTTTTCAACTCTTACGATTATAAGGAGACAACGAATATGAAAGCGCTATTTCTATCTATGATGATGTGTCTGGGAACTTTTTGCTTTGCAAATGAGGTGTCGATCTATCGTGATGAAGACACAGGTCTTGTTATGGAAATTCCACAAGGATTCAAAAGAACTTGGAATCTCTCTAATAGTGAAACTGGACTCGAGGTCACAGTATTTAACACAGACGAATTTGAAGATACCATTTCAGTTATTGGGATTGGTAAGCTTCCCGCTATAGCTTTTGACTTAAATAACCTAGAGCCATTCATCGCTCTTTTAAAGGGAGAGCTTTACTCCAATTTTTCAGAAGAAGAGCGTAAAGAAATCGAAGAAGAAATTGTCGTGAATCTTGAAGAGCTTCGACCCTTTTTAGATGATTCCTATCAGTCGAGAAGGCTTCGTCTTGAGATTCATGTCAATGAGGTAAATGAGGATTTCCAAATGGATATCCATGTATTTGCAAAAAATGACCATGCTTGTGCAGTCGTAACAGGCATTTTTCCTACAGAAGATGATCAGCTTGAAAACTTTTCTAAAGATGTTTTTGAAAACGTTCGCTTTATCGAAGAATAAGCGAATCTATGTAGCAGCTTCTTCTGGCGAGGAGGCTGCTTTTTTGATATAGCCTTGCTTGAGTTCTGCGCGGTATACAATCCAAAGACCAATAGAAACAATTCCTGTGGATAGGAAGATCTGCCAAGGGGGAATTTCTCCTAAGAACAGCCAGCCTGTAATCGATGCAAAAACAGGACTCAATAGTCCCATGAAAGAGAGGAAGGTAGCTGTGAAACGTTTTAGCATCATTCCATAGAGATTGTAGCAGATGACATTATAGAGAAGTGTCATCCCAAGCGTTCCTGTAATAAATGGCATCATACTACCTGTCGCCACAGGGACAGGGCTCCAAGTATCAACAAAGAGAGAAGTTAGCATTGCCATGGATCCTCCGATCAACATGCTGCTTCCATTGGCCATCACAGGGGAAACGTCGTTGTCTTTTACAACAAGGCGCAAAACTACCCAGCCATATACTGAGAAAAGTGCTGCGCCCATAATGGCGAGAGTTGGCCAAGAGAAGAATGCAAAAGCATTGAGTAATTCTTCAGAGCCTGTCTGTGCCATAAAGACGGGGATCATCCCAAGAAATCCAATCATTAGCCCCAGCCATTTGGCCCTCGTCATTTTTTCTTTAAAATGCACATATGAGAACAGGGCTGCTAGAAAGGGGGAAAGGCTATAAATAAAGCAGGCTTTGGCTGCGGAGAGGTACTGCAATCCCCAAAATTCTAGGACATTCGTCAAGAAAATACTAAACAAAGCAAGGAAGCCAATAGAGAGCCATTGCCTTTTATTTAGTTTGAATTCAGAGCGTTTGCGGATAGCAAGGTACCCAAGCATCAGGAGACCAGCCAGCAGCATACGTGTTGCTGTGAGAAAGACAGGAGTGGAAAAAACAAGCATTACCTTGCCAAACGCAAAAACGCTGGACCAGGTAGCATACATTAAAGCTACAAGCCAAGTCATTCCTCGCATTATATCAAAATCTTCTCGCAATAGCAAATAACAGATCTCACTTAGAGCATTCCTTGACAAGTCTGTCCTTGTATATATAATAAAAATTTTATACGTAAGTGGGGTAGGATGGAGCGTCCAGTGAAAAAAGTGGCGGTTACAGGAGGTGCTGGGCAGATTGCCTATAGCGCGCTTTTTCGTATTGCAGCCGGTGAAATGCTTGGCGAAGATCAGCCGATAGAGCTGCGCATCTTGGAGGTCCCTGAGGCACAAGAAGCCCTTTCAGGAGTTGTGATGGAGCTGCAGGACTGCGCTGATCCGCTTCTGAAAAACATTCATATATCAAGCGATCCATTTGAGGTTTTTGATGGGGTGGATATAGCTCTTCTTATTGGAGCTAAACCACGAGGCCCGGGGATGGAACGCAAAGACCTTCTTGCAGAGAATGCCAAGATTTTTATTGAGCAAGGCAAAGCTCTTAATGAAAAGGCAGATCCAGGTGCTATCATTTTTGTAGTAGGCAACCCTTGTAATACCAATGCACTGATCACACTGCATCATGCGCCCAAGATCGACAAAAGTCGTTTCTTTTCTATGACACGTCTTGATCAGAATAGAGCAAAAGCGCAACTTGCCTTGCGGGCTAATACTGCAGTAGACCAAGTAAAGAATATGATTATTTGGGGGAACCACTCTTCAACACAGGTACCAGACTTCACTCATGCAACAATTGATGGAAAACCCGTTGAAGAAGTAATCCAAGATCGCAAATGGCTAGAAGAAGAGTTTTTCGACACTGTGCAAAAACGAGGTGGCTCTGTGATTGCTGCCCGAGGTAAGTCTTCTGCTGCATCGGCTGCTCACGCGGCAATTATGTCCATTCGCTCTCTTGTAGAACCAACGCCTGAAGGGGAGTGGTTTTCTGTGGGGCTCTATTCCAATGGAAATCCTTACCACATCGAAAGTAACCTGATTTTTTCTTTTCCGTGTCGTTCTCGAGGTGATGGGAATGTGGAGATTATTCCAGATCTTGAATGGGATGACTTTCTTAAAGCAAAGATAGCATTGAGTGAACAAGAACTGTTGGAAGAGCGTCATACGATTAAAGACCTACTTTAGGGACCAATGAATAAAATACTTTTTGAAATAACAAAGGAGCATCTTGATACGGGGATGCGTGGGTTTCCAGTTGGGCACTGCGTGACTTCAGATGTCGATCCTGAAAAGGGGCTCCAATATTGTGGCAGACCGATAAAAGAAATTGCCAACTGGCAGCCGCAAGAAGTTATCTATCTTCTCTATCACGGGAAAGTAGGGTCGAAAGAAGAAGTGTCACTATTTTATAATGAGATAAAAGCGCGCTGTTGTTGCTGTGAGCCCCTCGTACAGCAAATTTATCAATTGCCACGTGAAGGTCACCCGATGAAGCTTTTCTCTGCAGCTCTTCTTCTTTTAGATATGCTGGAAGGAGTGGGGGACTATAGAGAAGATTGTCTTAACACCATTGCAAAACTACCCCACCTAGTAGCTTGTGTAATCAACCACCATGCAGGTTGGGGAGAGACTAAAATCCCTAATCTTGACTTGGGCTATATGCAGGCTTTTACAGAGATTGTAAATGCTCCCAATAAAACTCCAGCACTCGCAGAGGCATTTAAATTTTTCAATGTGCTGCATTACGATCATGGAGGAGGAAATCTCTCAGCATTTGTTGGAAAAGCGGTTGCTTCTGGTTTAGAGAGTTTACTTGGAGCTCTTTCAGCCGCGATGTGTGGACTTTCTGGTCCAAGGCACGGCAGTGCAAACCAGGTAACCCTTGAGTTTGTGAAACAGGTCTATGAAGAGGTTGGAGAAAGCGCAACTGTAGAGATGATAGAGGAGTATATTCGAAAACGCCTGGCCAATAATGAGCTGGTGTTTGGCTTTGGTCATGCAGTGCTTCGGGTTGAAGACCCAAGAGCTACAACGCTGTATGACTTTGTGCAGAAAAATAGCCACGATCATCCTCTTGCCAAAATAGCTCTGATGCTACGCGAAGCAGGCCCCAACGTCTTAAAAGAAAATCCCAAAATCACTAATCCCTATCCTAATGTAGATGCGATATCAGGCACTATGCTCACAGCTGCTGGATTCCCTTATCCAGAGTATTACACACTCCTCTTCGGGCTTTCTCGCTGTGTGGGAATTGCTATTCAGGTTGTCTATGAGCGCTTAGAGGCTCGTGGGGGGAAGGGAACTCCCATTGTCCGTCCGAAATACCTCTATCAACCACGTGTTTAGGGATGTGCTTTAAGCGAAGAGTAGACAAATGTGCTATTGACCCTTCTTTGGGTGTTTAGCAGGTCTTACATCTGCTGGTTTTGTAGCTTTGCGTTTTTGATCCTCTTGCGTGTTATAGAGCTCAGTGTTTGCGTGTGGATCGATGAAATCAATTTCAAGTCCCTTTCTTGCAGCGGTCTCTGTGTCCGGGCACTTCTTTTGTTTGAGTAGAGAAAGAGAAAGGTCACTATAAAGATCCTCTTTTATATCGCTGTTGATTGGAGTAATTGAGAGGCCTTTCCTGGCAGCCAATTCACCGGATTCATCTTTCCCCTGGTAGATTAAACAGGAGGAGAGATGGCTATATAGACGGGCTTTTGTATTGTTATTGATTGGATCTGTTTCAAGTCCTTTCCTTGCAGCGGTCTCTCCGTCTTGGTACTTTTCTTGTTTCAACAGAATGAAAGAAAGGTTGTCATAAAGATCGGTTCTGACTTTTTTGCAAGGAGAAGCCACTAAGAGTCCTTGTTCTGCTGCCTCTTCCGCAGCTTCTAGCTTGTCTTGTTTCAATAGAGCAAAAGAGAGCAGTTCATACAGGGAAGCTATTATACTCTTATCTGTAGGTATTTCTGAGAGCCCCTTTAATGCAGCGACTTCTCCCTCTTTGTGTTTGCCTTGATTGCTTACACAGTAAGCGAGATTTCTGTAGAGCCTAGCTTTACTATCTCCATCCAGAGAATCTATTTCGAGTCCCTGTTTTGCAGTGGTCTCTCCCTTCTTATGTTTTTGTTGTTTCAGTAGGGCAAAGGAAAGATTATCATAAAGGCTTGCTTTTGTGTTCTTGTTAGTAGGGGGCGTTGAGAGTCCTGCTATTGCTGCTTTTTCCGCGTCTTCGTGCTTCTCTTGTTGGAACAGGGCAAAGGAGAGTATTTCATATAGCTGGGCTCTAGTATTGGCACCTCCAGCGTCCAGTGAGAGTCCCTTTTTTGCAGCCTCTTCTGCCCTTTTAAATTTGTCTTGATATAACTGGGAGAATGAGAGGTGGAGGTAAAGTGTAGCTTTTAGGCTTTTATCGATGGGCCCCACTGCAAGAGCCCTCTTGGCAGTGGCCTCCATACCCTCAAATTTACCCTGGTTTTTGAGGGCTTCAATGTCTGAGAGGACAAAGGTTACGTGTTTTATCTCGCGAGTCGAGCCTATCTTGCTTACATTTCTCTCCAAAAGAGCTAGTTTGTCTGATAGGGTGCGTAGTGTTTGGCTTATTGTGCCAATGAGTTGATTGGTTTCTTCTGGAGCTGGAATAGAGAATGTGGTTTGCGTAGATGCGTCATTCTTGGTTGATTCCTTTAGAGGGATCAAAGGCCTTGGGCCTTGCGCTCCTGCTTCTATACTCATAAAACCTCGATAAATGGCTTTTTTTGGCAAATCTTCGATCTAGATGTCGAATTTCCCAAAGATTGTGCAGGAACTGTTGTTCTATCTCAAGGGTTTTATATCGAAGCCTTATTTGCCCAAATCCCCCTGATTCTCTATACTTCGATCCAACCATGACAGCACTTGAATTAGAAAAAATCTTTAACCGTTCGATCAGCCACTGCTTCTCTAAGCGGAAGTGGTTTCTGGTGTTTCCTGTTTTAGCTCTTTGTGGACTTTTGACTGTGATCTGCCGAGTGATCTCGCATGGGGCGGGTCAGTGGATGCAGATGAGCCTGGCTTTTTTGCCAATTTTTTTGTGTGGGGGATTGCTACTCGGGGTTGGACTTGTTCTGACGAGGATCTATCACAATGAGGTGAAGGGGATCACAATGCCATATTTCCAAGTGATTAAGGCGGCAAAAAAACTTTTTCTAGGGATCCCTCACCTGGCTGTTCCTCTGATTTTTTCCTATTTGGTTTTGTGGATGGTATTGGGCGTTTTTTATCTTCTTCGCTCGATTCCCCATATTGGGCCATTTATGAGCTCTTTTCTCTCGTTTGGGCCATTTTTACTGGTTTTAGGTTCGCTTGTCCTTGGCTTTTTATCATTAGTGACTCTTTTTTATCTTACACCTGCAGCGGCTCTGAAATCAGAGCTGCGCCCACAGCTTGCTGAAGAGGTTTTTCGAGGGCTTGGGCAAAATCCATTTGTGAGTTTTGTGCTGCTGTTGATTGGGCTGTTGCCTTTACTCCTTGTGGTGGGAGTGCTCTCCTTGGCTGCAGTTGTCACTCAAATCTTATATATCGAAACAACACATGGACTTACCATTGCCTTGAAGTGGTTCTTCATTATGCTTCCCTTTTGTGCCCTGCTCACACCTGCTGTTGTCTTCTTTTTCAATTTCTCAGCAGAAAGCTACGCTCTCATTTATAAACGTCTGCAGAAAGCATGAAGATTGCAATTATTGGAGCTGGCTTTGCAGGTCTTGCCTCAGCTTATTTTTTACTAGAATCTGGAAAAGCAAGTGTCACCATTTTTGAAGCCGACCGAGTAGGTGCGGGCGCATCGGGTGTCTGTGGAGGACTTTTACACCCTTATCCGGGATTTGCAGCGAGAAGAAGTTCTAGAGCGATGGATGCTCTAGCTGTTGCCAAGCAACTTATTCGTGTTGCAGAAAGCCACACTCCGAAAAGGGTTGCATCACACCACGGAATCATCCGCAAAAGCATGAACGATGAGCAGAAAAGAAGGCTCATAGACCACTGCGGGCAGTGGGGTGATATCGAGCGAGTAGAAGATAATCTCTTTGCAATTCATTCGGGGATTACGGTCCACTCAGAAAACTATTTGGAAGGACTGAAGAATGCAGTGATCAAGATGGGTGCCGAGCTATTGATTCAAAAAATTGCCTCTTTGGAAGAACTGAAAGGTTTTGATCAGATTGTGATTGCGGCAGGATTTGGTATTCGAGAGTTTCCAGAGTGTCAACATCTGAATGTGAAGTTTCTTAAAGGACAAGCTCTGCGGATGAAGGGTTCTTCTCCGATGGGGAAAAGCTTTATCTCGAGGGGGTATATTGCTCATTTGAGTGAAGAGGAATTTTTCGATTTAGGCTCGACGTATGAAAGGGAATTTTTAGATGACAAGCCCAATTTAGAAAAGACTAAAGAATTGCTAGCCGAGAAACTGTCTTATTGCAAAGAGGCTCAAGTCATGGAGTGTAGAGCTGGGGTGCGTGTAGCTTCTAGAAACCACTACTTACCGATCATGGAGAAGGTAGCTCCCAAAATCTACGTTTTTACAGCTCTTGGATCGCGAGGGCTTCTCTACCATGGGCTTTATGGAAGGGATCTTGCGTGCTCGATCCTTTTAGTGTAAAGTGGGCCCCATGCAAGGGTCTTTTTTATTTTTAGGCACAGGGGGATCGGCGGGTGTTCCAATCATCACTTGCAAATGTGCTGTATGCCAATCGTCTTCCCCCCTTAATAAGCGGTATCGTCCAGCGGCTCTTCTCAAAGTGGGGAAGAAATCTTTCCTGGTCGATGTAGGCCCTGATTTCCGTGATCAAGCTCTTCATTTTGGTATTGATGAACTGACAGGTGTTCTACTCACACATACCCACTATGACCATGTAGGCGGGCTAGATGAACTGCGCGTTTTCTACTTCAAACATAAGCTCCGCTTGCCTACGCTAGCATCTATTGAGACCTATGACGAGCTTCGCCATAGATTTCACTATTTATTTAAGACAAAGCAATCTGATGGGACGCTGCAGTCTCAGCTCGATTTTCAGATTTTGGAAGAGGATTTTGGGAAGACGAGTTTCCAGGGATTGAAACTCTCTTATGTGAGCTACACGCAAGCGAATATGAAAGTGACAGGATATCGATTTGGTTCGTTAGCCTACATCTCAGACATCCGTGAATATGATCAAAAGGTCATTGATTCTTTAGAGGGGGTAGAAACTCTTGTGCTCAGCGCTCTTCGCTACACTCCATCTGAGGTGCACTTCAGCATCGACGAGGCGATTGCATTTAGCAAAAAAGTGAGAGCTAAACGTACTTTTTTCACCCATATTGCTCACGACTTAGAGCACGATGAGACCAATGCAAAACTGCCCGCAAATATCCGTTTAGCACATGACGGTTTGGAGATAGCCTTCGATTTATGAGTATTCAAGAAAATATCAAAAACCCTGAAAAAGCACTTCTTGTTGGCTTCTTTCTCAAAAGTGATGAGAGGATTCCATGTGAGGAGTCACTCGAAGAACTTGAGAGGCTTGCAGATACATATGGCTTAGAAGCAATCGATAAAGTTGCCTGTAGTCTTAGAAAAATTATTTCCGCAACGATTCTTGGTAAGGGGAAGTTAGAAGAGCTGCGAGCTCTTGCAGAAGAGTATAACGCTGATGTCATCATTTTTGATGAAGAAATCTCTCCTCATCAGCAGCGTAATTTGGAAAAGCTTTTTAAAAAACCTGTTCTCGATCGAACTGAGTTGATTTTAGAGGTGTTTGCACAAAGGGCGCAGACAAGAGAGGCGAGGTTGCAGATCGAGCTTGCAAAAATTCGCTACCAGATGCCGAGACTAAAGCGTCTTTGGACACACTTGTCTCGGCAGGTAGCAGCTTCGGGAGCTGGACCTTCAAGGGGAGTTGGAGAGAAGCAGATCGAGCTCGATCGCCGAATGCTTGGTCACCGATTGGCGCGTTTGCAAAAAGAGATTAAAGAGGTACGTGCGCAGCGTGCCACACAGCGCTCTGCTCGTCTCCGTAAAGGGATCCCTACTTTTGCTATCGTGGGATATACCAATGCAGGTAAATCCACTCTTTTGCATGCTCTGACACAAGCTGATGTTCTTATAGAAGATAAGCTTTTTGCTACCCTCGACACCACAACACGCAAATACACCCTTCCGAATAAACAACAGATCCTTCTTGTTGATACAGTAGGTTTCATTCGAAAGATCCCACACACGCTCATTGCAGCTTTTAGAAGCACTTTGGAAGAGGCGATCCATACGGATGTTCTTTTGCATTTGATTGATGCAAGTAGTCCACATGCAGTAGGACAAGCGGAGGCTACTAGCCAAGTGTTAGAAGAGCTAGGTGCAGAGTCGCAACCTGTAGTCACTGTTCTTAATAAGATTGACCGGTGCGAAAATCGCATGGTCCTGCATAAGCTTCGTACGATCTACCCTCATACTGTGCAGATCTCCGCACTGGAGAGAAGGGGCTTTTCTCAGCTCACTGATGCTATGACCAAAGCGATTGAATCGCTTCGCATCAAAGTAGAGCTCTGTATCCCTCAAAGTCATTATGCACTTGTCAGTGAGTTGATGCGAGATGGTCGTGTGATCTCAATTGAATATGAAGAAAATAATGTGCTCATGGAAGTGGAGATCCCCACTAGCTTAGAGCCCAAAGTGATGCAATTTATACGATGAATCTAGTTAAGAAAATGCCTCCAGCAGAATTGCCTCGTGAACGATTGATGAGGGATGGAATTGATGCCCTCTCTCTTCAGGAGTTGATTGCAATTTTACTTGGGACTGGAACACAAGGCAAATCTGTGCTTGTTTTGGCCCAAGAGCTCTTACTTAGCTTCGGCGGGATGGAAGGGCTTTTGAATGCTTCGGTTGAAGAGTTAACTAGATTTAAGGGGATTGGAAAAGCCAAAGCTATCGTGTTAAAAGCAGCCTTCGGGATCGCCCTTCGCACTATCAAAGAAAAGCAGGACCCTCAGAAAAGAGTGATCACAGTAGCTGATGCTGTGGAGATAGCACAACCTGTAATCGGCCATTTAAAAAAAGAAGTGGTTTTTGTGATTTTGCGCGATGTGAAATGTCGATTGATTCATCACGAAGTGATCAGCATTGGGATATTGTCAGAGGTGCTTGTACATCCAAGAGAGGTTTTTCAGCCAGCAATCCGTCATGGAGCTTATAGTATCATTGTCTGTCATAACCATCCAAGTGGTGATCCCACTCCATCTAAAGCAGATATCAATTTGACCAGGCAGCTATTCGATTGTGCAAAGATCATAGGAATTGCTCTTGTCGATCATCTAATCATTTGCAGGGACTCCTACACATCTATAAAAAAATCTCGTATTTTGTAAGGAAGTTCTGATTAGCTCAGTCGTTTCATTCTCAGAGCCCAAACCCCATTTCCGACAAATCTTTGACTGTCAATGGTGAGATTAAATGGTGTTAACGTGTACAAAAAAACGCCTCTTGGCTAAGCCAAGAAGCGTTTCTAGTACAAGCATCAAAAAACCCGGAGGGCTTTACTCAGCTGTGTTGCCTTCTGTAGTCTCAGCAGTTGCTGATCCTTCTTTAACAGATCCTGCTTCAGATCCTTCTTTAACAGATCCTGCATCAGAAGAAGTGTCAGATGATTTGTCAGAAACCTCATCAGAAGAAGATGTAAGTTTGTTAACAGGCCACATTAATACAGACTTAACGGCTCCAAGCACAGACTTAACACCGTTGAATAGGGCACCAAAAAGAGCTGCTGGAATGTCAATACATACTTTTCTGAAAAGACTAACGAGAATGAAAGGCTTGTCAGCCTCTTTTTCAGCAGCAGCTTTTTTCTCGGCAGCAGCAGCTTTATCATTAGCAGCAGCAGCAGCAGCTTCAGCGATCTCTTTTGCCTGAGCAATTTTCTTTGCCTCAAGAGCTAGGTCGTCGGCCTTTTTTTGTGCAATTGGAGCAGCTTTGGTGTTGATTTCGCTAGAAAGAGCTCTTTGTGCATCAGCTTGGTTAGTTCCGCCCAAGAAAGCAGGAACATTGTCCCAAGCACTGGATGCGACTTTTCCGTTTGATACAAGGCGGTCTTGGAAATTTTTTCCGTCATATTGCTTACGTACTTCTGTACGTGCTTCTGTAATTTGTTCTTGAGTAGGTTTTGCTACTTCTGGTGTGCTAGCAGTGCTACTTGCGATTGATGATGCCATTTTATTCCCTCCAATGGGTTTGTGAATGGGTAGCAGTCTACCAGAGTTTAATTATTTTGGCCAATAGCTTTTTTTAAGATTTGATAAGAGCTTTGCAAATTTTTTTCTAAGAATCTTGTGAGCATCCCTTGAATCCCTAGGGGTTTTGGGCATAATGCCTTCTTCTTATGAAGAGTAAAAAAATTATTGTGGCTACATTGGGCTGTCGAGCGAACCAATATGAGTCGGCTGCATATGCAAAGCAACTTAGAGAAATGGGCTATGTGGAGGCTGGTAAGGGTGAGCCTGCCGACCTGCGTATAGTAAATAGTTGCACGGTTACAGAGGGGGCTGATCGCTCCTCTCGTCATCAGATCCGACAATTGGGGCGTCAGCACCCAGATGCCAAGGTGGTTGTGACGGGTTGTTTGGCAGATCGTCTTCCTGAAGAGATCGGCCAAATGGAAGAGGTGTACGAGGTTGTTCCTAACAAACATAAAGAAAATTTGCCTAAGCAGATTTTGCCCGAAGAGATGCTGCCTGAGTTTGCGATTGGTCAGTTCTAGTGCAAGCATTGAAAACTCGAAGAGCTTTACTCAGCTGCGTTGCCTTCTGTAAGCTTAGCAGTTGCTGATCCTGCTTCAGCAGAAGCGCCAGAATCTGTTTTATCAGAAACTTCCTCAGAAGAAGAAGTAAGTTTGTTAAAAGGCCTCATTACTACAGATTTAGCGAACCCAAGCATAGACTTCACGCCGTTGAATAGGGCGCCAAAAAACTTTATTGGAACGATAATAAACACTACCATGAAAATTGTAACGAGAATGGGAGGATTATTAGCTTCTTTGGCAGCAGCTGACTTAGCCTTAGTAGCAGCTAACCTAGTGTCAACTTTATTCTGAACTTCACGCACGCTCAAAGCCCACTCTTTGAGCATGTCCAGTGTAAGGATACTAGTTTGCTTATCTATTTCTTTATCGAGAGCTTTTTGGGCATCATCTTGGTTAGTTCCTCCAAACATAGCAGGAATGTTATCCCAAAGACTAGGTGCAACTTTCCCGTCTGAAACAAGGCGGTCTTGAAAGATTTCTCCGTGATATTGATTACGTACATGTGTACGTATTATTTTTGGTGCATCTTCAAGTCTTACTTTCTCTTTTGTAATTTGCTCTTGAGTAGGTTTTACGACTTCTGATGTACTAGCAGTGCTACTTGCAGTTGATGATACCACTTTATTCCCCCCCAATGGGTTTGTGAATGGGCGGCAGTCTACCAAGATTTAAGGAAACACTGAACAACTCCCAAAAATGAAATTTTTGCTATAATGAGCCCCTCAATCAGGAGGGTTTTATGTCACAGCTAAGCTTCGCATCTCTAACAGCCAAAAAGAAAACTCCATTGAGGAGAGATCAGTTTCTAG